>DASSCW010000097.1:0-2472 GCA_035697465.1 Candidatus Limnocylindria bacterium
ACGAGCCAGGCCTGGACCTCGGGCTTGCGCAGGATATCGACGAGCTGCTGCACCTCCGGCGGTGCCGCGGCTGCAGGTGCTGCCTCTTGCGCGCGCGCGGTCAGCGGCAGCGACACGAGGACGACCCACAACAGGCACCTGGCAAGGGCCTTCGACATTCATGTTCCTCCGCGAGGCGCCCGATCCCTTAGAAGCTGTACGCAATTACATCCCTTGCTTCGTCTGGGATTGGGCAACGAGCCGGCGCGAGATGATCGAGATCATCGCGATCCAGACGTGCGCGGCGAAGAGGTCGGGGTCGCGGTCGAACACGACGTTGAGGCGCCGGTAGCGGCTCAACCAAGCGAGAAGCCGCTCGACCACCCAACGGATGCCGCTCGGCAGGAAGCGCCCGTCTCGCGTTCCGCCGGGCGAGGCCGAGACGTGGACGTCGTGCGCGAGCGCCGCCGTGGCGAACGGGGTGCCCTTGAACCCGCTGTCGCCGAGCAGGTCGCCTTGGAAGCCGAGCGCGGCCAGCCGCGGCAGCATCGGGAGCGCACCGGCGCGGTCGTCCACATTGGCCGGTTGCAACTCGAGGTCGAGCAACGAGCCATGCTTGTCGCAGATGACCAGCAGCTTCACGCCCTTGATCAGCTTGCCGCCATCGATGCCCCGCGTCCAAGCGGTCGGGGCCGAGCGGAGCGAGCGGCTGTCCACCACCACCGCCGAGGGCAGGACCTCGTCACCCTGAGCCAGGCGCCAGTCCAGGGCTAGGCGCCGGCCCAGCCGGCGCCACAACCCGAGCCGGGTCCAGCGGGCGAAGGTGCTGTGCAGGGTGGTGAAGGGGACACCCGAGAGCCAGCCGGCGACGCGCCATGGCATGCCGCCGAAGGTCAGGGTCCAGATCAGCCCGATCAGGCGCCGACGCAACGCGAGGTCCGGCTTGCGGCCGCGGCGGTGCACACCGACCCGCTCGCGCTCCATGGCCTCCAGCTCGGCCTCGACCGCGAAGACGAACACCTCAAGGTCGGCCAGGGCGTCCCAGCCGTCGCCGCGCCGGGATCGGGGGACGCGACGGGCGGAGGGCGGAAGCAGATCGGCGGTGCCGGGAGTGCTGGTGCGAGGCATCGGCTCAACATGGTGAGCCCAAGCCTCGGTTGCGCCCTATGTGCCAGGACAGCCCCCACGACACGAACTCATTTCGCGTACAGCTTCTAAGTGGTTCATCCGGCAAGTTGCTCTATTTTAGAGCCGTCCTTTGCTGGAGGAGCCCCGATGCGACGGCTGCGGCTGCGTGAACTGACCGAGGCGGAGCGGGCGGCGATCGAGAAGCTGGCCCATTCCCGCACCGCACCGGCGCGGCAGGTCGAGCGGGCGCGCATCGTCTGGCAGGCGAGCCAGGGCCAGATGGCGCCGGCGATCGCGGCCGAGCTGCGCCTGACAGCCTACACGGTGCGCGCCTGGATCAAGCGGTTCAACACGCACGGCGTGGCCGGGCTGGAGGATCGGCCACGCGCCGGTCGCCCGCCGACCTACACGGCCGAGCAGGTGGCGAAGGTGGTCGCCACCGCGCTGACCGACCCCAAGACCCTGGACCTGCCCTTCGCGTCGTGGACGCTCGACCGGCTGGCGACCTTCCTCAACGAGCGGGAGGCGATGGCCCTCAAGCGCAGCCGGATCGACGAGATCCTGGTCCACGAAGGCCTACGCTGGCGCAAGCACGAGACCTGGTTCGGCGAGCGGGTCGATCCTGCCTTCGCCGAAAAAAGGGGCGGATCGAGACGCTCTACACCGCGCCGCCGGAAGGCAGCGTAGTCGTCTGCCTCGACGAGATGGGTCCCGAGAGCGCCAAGACCTACCCGGGCCAAGCGCTGGTCGAGACGAAGGACGGTTCCGGGCGCGCCAAGCAGGAGATCGACTACGGCCGGCGCGGCAAGGGCTACCTCTTCGGCGCCTTCCGACCGGCCACGGGCGAAGCTTTCACCCGGCCCTATCTGAAGCGCAGCACCGCCAGTTGGGTGGCGTTCCTGGAGGAGGTCGAACTCTGGCTGCCGGCCGAGGTCGAGCGGGTCTACGCGATCATCGACAACCTGAGCACGCACCGCGCCACCGACGTGCTGCTGTTCCTGCTGACGCATCCGCGCTGGGAGATGGTGTTCCAGCCCAAGTACGCGGCCTACCTCAACCTGATCGAGCCGTGGTGGAAGGTGCTGCGCTCCCTGGCGCTGAAGGGCCGGCGGTTCGAGAGCTGGGAGGAGATCGCGCAAGCGGTGGAGCGGGCGACGGCCTACTGGAACGACCACCGGCACCCGTTCGTCTGGGGCCGACGGCGCCGGCACCAGCCACGCCGCCAGCCTGGGATCGCTCTGCTGCCAAAAGCCGCCTGACTTGCCGGATGAACCACTAAGGAGGGTGGCGTATCGAGGCGGGTAACCAGCCTGCCAGAACCTCTCCAGGAGAGCGATACGCCGTGAACGAGGATAGCACCGTCGT
>DASSCW010000098.1:0-7802 GCA_035697465.1 Candidatus Limnocylindria bacterium
GCCATGGCCGATGCAGCGGTCAACCCCGATCTGGACGCCCAGGTGGCGATCTACAACGAGGCCCAGCAGATGCTGGTCGACGAAGCCCCGGTCATCTTCATCAGCTGGGGCGGACGCTTCACGCTGGTCAAGCCGTGGGTCCAGAACGTGACGATCACGCCCGGTGATTCAACCACCGGCGCCTACTTCTACTCCGACGTGACCATCGCTGAGCACGAGTAGCTCGGCGGCACATGCCAGGGGCCGTTGCGCCGACGCGGCGGCCCCTGGCACCCACACATCACGAGCCAATCGGGGGCATGACTCAGAAGAGCACAGGCAGGCACTCATGACCGCGCGCTACGAGACCAACGACCTTCACCTGGCGTCCACGCTCCAGTGCCTTGGACTCGAGCTGATGGAGGTGGACCGATCCGACCCGCGCCGCGTGCGCTTCGTCTTCATCGACGACGACCAGCGCCGCGAGTGGACGAGGGAATACCTCGCCGGCGAGCTGCGAGTCGACCCACTCATCCTGTTGAACTCATTCCGCATGCTGAAGCGACAGATCTACGCGGATTCCGCGCCCGGCGGGCGTGTGATGAGCGTGCTGCCCGGCCGACGGGTATCGGCAGCCGGCGGCACGGATTGACCTCCGTGACGCACTCATCGCCACCGGGGGCTATGCTGTAAGTCCTCCGGACCGTCCGGAGACTCCGCCCGGTCGTTGTACTTCTCGAGTCGGCCGCGAGCCGTCAGTCTTTATTCGAGAAGAGAGACCAGGAGTCAGAAATGACCACCGGAACCGTGAAGCGGGTCATCTCCGAGCGCGGATTTGGCTTCATCGTCGGCGAGGATGGCAAGGAGTACTTCTTCCATCGCGACGGCCTGACCAGTTCCGTCGACTTCGATCGTCTGGTTGGCGGCGAGTCCGTCAACTTCGACGTCGAGACCGGCCCGAAGGGCGACCGCGCAGTTCGCGTGCAGTCCGCCTAACCCTTCGCATACTGAGAACCCCCGGCCAACGCGGCCGGGGGTTCTTCGTTTAGTCGGGCTCAGCGGGACTAGGATCAACCTCATGCAGGCCGCCCGACGGCTCCCAGGCTGGGCGCGCTACGGCCTGGCGCTATCCGGCGTGGCGGTGGTGACCGCGCTGATCACGGCGCTGGGGCGCTTCCACCTGGCCAACGCCTCGATGCTGCATCTGGTTGTCGTGCTGCTGGCAGCGGTCGCTTTGGGCCGGGGTCCTGCCATCGCGGCGGCCGTCGCCGCTTTCCTGGCATCGAACTTCTTCCTGGTGGATCCTCGGTTCACCCTTCAGGTCGCGAACCCCGAGGAGTGGGTCACCCTCACCCTGCTGCTGCTGGCGGCCATCGTCACAGGTCAGGTGGCAGCGGGCCAGGAGCGGCGAGCCGAAGAGGCTGAGGAGCATGCCCGCCAGGCGCGGCTGCTCTACGAAGTCGCGCGGCTGATGGCCGAGCCGAACCTGGGTCGGGCGCTGGAGTCGGTCGCGGACCGCCTGCGAACGGAGCTTGGCGTGGCGGCGGTCCAGATCGTGGTCACCGGACCGGACGGCCTCCTGCGGGCGAGCGCGTCGGCCGGGGTTGCCGAGGAGCTCGAGGCGCTCGCCTCCAGGGGATCGGAGGTACTCGGCACGGTACAGGGACGGTGGCTGCGCGTCCGCCCGCCAAATGCCGCGCGCCGGGCAGCCGGACCACATCGGTTGCTGCGCGTGCCGGTGCGGGCACCCCACGGCTCGGCCGGTGAGATCGTGCTGGCTGCCGGGCCTGACAGCCAGCTCGGGGAGTCGGCTGTGCGCCTGCTGGAAGCGGTGTCGGCTCAGCTGTGGGGCGCTGTAGAGCGTGTGCGGCTGAGCGACGAGGCGAATGCGGCCGAGGTGCTGCGCCGCGCGGACCAGCTCAAGTCCGCCCTGCTCGACGCCGTTTCGCACGACCTGCGCACGCCGCTCGCCTCGATCCTTGCCTCAGCCGGCAGCCTCCGCCAGCGAGAGGTGGAATGGAGCGAGGAGGAACGCCAGGGCTTCGCGGAGGCGATCGAGCAGGAGTCGACGAGGCTCGACCGCATCGTCGGCAACCTGCTTGACCTCTCTCGCCTCGAGAGCGGCACCCTGCGGCCGGACCGCGGCTGGTACGAGCCGACCGCCATGATCGATGAGGTCGCCGCGCGCCTGCGGCCGTTGGTTGCGCCTCACGCCCTGGTGCTCGACCTACCGGATGAGCTGCCGCCGGTACACGTGGACTACTCCGAGCTTGACCAGGTGCTCTCCAACCTAATCGAGAACGCCGCGAAGTACTCGCCGCCCACCGCCGAGATCCGCGTCAGCGCATCGGTCCATGAGGGAGCGCTGGTCGTCACCGTCACCGACGGCGGCCCAGGCATAAGCGCGGAGGCGCTTCCACGCCTGTTCGAACCCTTCTTCCGCGCCAGTGGCGTGCAGCGCGGGGGGTCGGGGCTGGGCCTGGCGGTGGCACGCGGCCTCGTCGAGGCGCACGGAGGGCGCATATGGGCGGAGAACCGGCCGCAGGGCGGGGCCAGCTTCACCTTCGAGATCCCCGCCACTGCCCAGGGCGCCACGTGAAGCGCGGCGGAAGGTCCGGTGCCCGAATCCTTGTCATCGATGACGAACCAGCGTTGCGTCAGGCCGTGGAGCGCAACCTGGCGGGGCATGGCTTCGAGGTGCGTGGGGCGGAGAGGGGCGAGGCGGGACTCGACCTCGAGACCCGCTTCCATCCGGACCTGGTGCTCCTCGACATGGTGCTGCCGGACCTCTCCGGGACCGATGTCATCGTCCGGCTGCGTGAGCGGACCAGCATCCCCATCATCGTGCTGTCGGTGCGCGGAGCCGAGGCGGACAAGGTGCGTGCCCTTGAGCTCGGGGCCGACGACTACCTGACCAAGCCCTTCGGCGTGGACGAGCTTCTGGCCCGCATCCGTGTCGCGCTGCGCCACGCCGCCCGGTCGGGGGCACGCCAGGACTCAACCTTTCGCAGCGGCGAGCTGGCGGTCGACCTGGAACGGCGCGAGGTGCGCGTAGCCGGCGAGCTGGTGCACCTGACCCCGACGGAGTACGCGCTCCTCGGCGCGCTGATTGCCGACGCCGGCCGCGTCCTCACCGATCGCGCGCTCCTGCAGCGGGTCTGGGGGCCGGAGTACGGCTCGGAGGACCACTACCTGCACGTGTACATGGCGCGGCTGCGCAAGAAGCTGGAGCGCGACCCTGGCAACCCGCGCCTGCTGCGCACGGAGGCCGGGGTTGGCTACCGCCTGCTCGAAGTCGAGGCGGAGATTGGTGAATGTTGAGCCGATGTTGAGGCACCGCCGGCGCCTTCGTTGACCCGCCGTTGAGTGGCTGCCGCGCACCATCAGGGCATGCTCTCGGTGATCGACGGCGCCGCCACGGCGCACACCATCTCTTCGTTGCGTGCCGCCTGCGAGCTCCTCGACGCGGCCGGCGGACGCATCAGCGGGGTCAGCGTGAGCGGCGTACTGCCCGAGGTCGACGACCCCTCGCTTCCCGTCCTGACCGTCGCGCAGCGGCTCGCCTCCGAGCATGGCCTGGCTGTGACCGTGTCCGTCGAGGACCGCCGCTTCGTGGTCCAGTTCCGTCGCGCCATTCAGGGTCACGGCGCGCCGCTGTCGGAGGCCGGCTGAGCCTTGCCGGATCCTGGTCCATCGCATAACCGGATCGACCCGCACCTCGAGGTTCGCGAACGCCGGCGGGGAAAGAGGCCTGGAGACGCCTACGTTCGGATCGTGCGACCCTTCGAGTCCGAGTTCGAACGTGGCGACGCCGGCCATCTTGTCGCCACCAGCGAGACACTGACCGTACGAGGTGGCTGGCAACGTGCGCTTGCGAACGCGCGTTCGTTCCTGATCGGGCGGCCGATATCCAGCGAGCGCGAGGAGCACGAACGGCTCACCAAGCTCAAGGCTCTCGCCGTTTTCAGCAGCGACAACATCAGCTCATCGGCCTACGCCACCGAGGAGATGATGCGGGTGCTCGTGGTGGCGGGCGTCGGCGCCTTCAGCCTGGTCATGCCCTTGACCCTGGTCATCGTGGTGGTGCTTGCCATCGTGGCCACCTCCTACCGCCAGACGATCCGCGCCTATCCGACCGGCGCGTCGAGCTACATCGTGGCGTCGGACAACCTGGGGCCGCCGGCTGGATTGGTGGCAGCGGGTGCCCTACTGATCGACTACACGCTGACGGTCGCCGTCTCGGTGTCTGCCGGTGTGGCCGCCATCACGTCCCTGGTGCCAGACCTGTTGCCGCAGAAAATTGTCCTGGCCATCGCGATCGTGGTGCTGCTGACCGTCGGCAATCTGCGCGGGGTGCGGGAATCAGGGACGATATTCATGGCGCCGACGTACCTGTACCTCGTCGTCGTGCTGGGCATGATCGGCTTCGGTCTGGTCGGGCTGGCGACCGGCCTCGTTCCGCCGTATACGCCGCCCCCCGGCTGGCTCGCGGCCGAGACAGCGGCCACCGGCAGCGCCCTGGGTCTGCTCCTCATCCTGCGTGCCTTCTCATCCGGCGCGGTGGCGCTCACCGGCGTTGAGGCCATTTCGGACGGCGTGCCGGCCTTCAAGCCGCCGGAGTGGCACAACGCGCGAACGACACTCACCTGGGCGGTGATCCTGTTCGGCGTGTTATTCGTGGGCATCAGCCTGCTGGTCAGCTGGCTCGGCATCCTGCCCGATCCGGATGAGGAGCAGACTGTGCTCAGCATCCTGGCGCGGCACCTCACCGGCGACGGGCCGTTCCTGGTGCTGGTCCAGGTCTCGACCGCGCTCCTTCTGACGCTGGCCGCCAACACCAGCTTCGCCGATTTCCCACGCCTTTCATCCTTCCTGGCGCGCGACGGATTCATGCCGCGCCAATTCGGCTTCCGCGGGGATCGGCTGGCATTCACGACGGGGATCGTGGCGCTGGCGCTGGTCGCGATCCTCCTGTTGTGGTACTTCGAGGCGTCGGTCACCGCGCTGATCCCCCTGTATACGCTCGGGGTGTTCGTGGCCTTCACGCTGTCCCAGAGCGGCATGGTCAGGCGCTGGTGGAGCCGCCGTGAGCCGGGCTGGCGTCGCGGCCTCGTCATCAATGGGCTCGGGGCCGCCACCACCGGCGCGATCGTGATGATCGTAGCCGTCAGCAAGTTCACCGGAGGCGCCTGGCTGGTGATGATCATGATCCCCCTGCTGGTGGCGCTCATGTGGGCCATCCACGTCCACTACCGCCGCCTGGAGCAGGCGATCGCCCCGCGCTCCACCCTGGCAGCCGCCGGGGTCGCCCGGGCGCCGTTGGTGATCGTGCCGATCGCACGGCTGGACCAGCCGTCGCTCGAGGCGCTCAGCTTTGCCCGCTCGATCGCGACGGATGCACTGGCGGTGCACATCACCAATGACCCAGAGGTTGCCGCCGAGCTGCACGAGGGCTGGTCGGCGCTGGGTGGCGGCACTGAGTTGGTGATCGTAGAGTCACCGTATCGGGCCCTGATCGGCCCCCTGCTGCGCTACCTCGACGCGCTCCAGAGGCAGGATCCGGACCGACGGCTGCTGGTCGTGCTGTCGGAGGTCGTGCCGCGCCACTGGTGGGACAACTTCCTGCACAACCAGACCGCCCTGCGACTCAAACTGCGGCTCTTCTTCCGGCCGAACACGATTGTCGCTGACGTGCCGTACCACGCGCCGGAGGCGTAGCTGGTCGATCCGTCGCTACGCAGCGGGCCACCGCTGCAGAACGATCTCCGCATCGGCGCCGTCCATCCGATAGCCGCGGACATCCGCATCCCAGGTGATCAGATCACGGCGGGCGACGCGCCGCATGACCTTGTTCGGGCCGGCCACGATACCGGCGAACGCGGTTCCCGTCCGCTTTCCGTATCGGGCCGCCAGGGCGGCATCCAGTACCAGCGCCTCGTTCCGCGTTGACAACTCCGCGACCTCTCGCAGCAGGCGGCGGCTGTCCAGCCCACGAATCGCGTTGAGCACCTCTCCCAGCTGCCGATGGCGGAGATCGGACTGGTCGGCCTGGTCCCCCGCCGGACCGCCGTGCTGTCGTTGGGGACCCATGACCCAGCGCCACGCCAGTGCAACCAGCTCGTCCTCTGTATCGGCTTCGAATTCGACTCGCGGCACTTGAATCCCCTTGTACAGACTCGTGATAAGTATGTGGCGAATATATCACGAGTCATTACGTGTTACACTACGCCCCTCGGCTGCAAGGCTGCGAACCGATTGATCCTCTGGCCCCTCGAACGACGGAGAGCCACGGCTTGCCCGCTTCGTGTCGACTTAGCCGCAACATAGAGGAGAAGACATGCGCTACACCCGACTCTCTACCTACGACCTGGTCAAGGGCGACTTCAACGAGCTGACCGGCATTGCCGAGAAGGGCATCCTGCCGGCCTTCGCGAACGAGCCTGGTTTCGTGAACTACGGACTGGTCGACGCCGGCAACCACAAGGTCGTCTCGATCAGCATCTGGGAGACTCGTGAGGCCGCTCAGAAGTCAGCCAACATGGCTGCCAGCTGGGTCAAGGAGAACATCGCCGACCGGGTTCACCTCGTCACCACCTACATCGGCGACCTTGCCCTCTTCCGGGGCATGCCAGTCACCGTCTAACGCACTCCCCATGGTCG
Source organism: Candidatus Limnocylindria bacterium (assembly GCA_035697465.1). Taxonomy (GTDB): domain Bacteria; phylum Chloroflexota; class Limnocylindria; order QHBO01; family QHBO01; genus DASSCW01. Next base: position 6,640 of record DASSCW010000098.1, read on the forward strand.
CGATGCGCGACCGGTCGGCCTACCCGCCGGCCATGCGCTCGTAGCCACCTCAGCCGCCCCGGCTTCGCCGGGGCGGCTTTGGTATGCGCCGTCAATGGCGCTCCGCGACCTGCGCCGTGCAGTCCGAGCAGATCTGGTCCAGTCCGGCGAGTTCGTGCTGCGTCGTGGGTTCCCAGTAATTGCGGCCGCAGTGCGTGCGATGGCCGATCAGCTGCCCGTCGCTCCAGCGCTCGGCGGCGGCGATGTGCCAGATGTTCTCGTTGGCGCCCTGCAATCCGAACGGCGGCTCTGGACGGAGCTCTTCAGCCATGTGCCGAGTGTACGCGCGCGACTGCGCCGGGCGCGATCAGCCGAGGGACACGACTCCGCAGCAGATCGAGGTGGCCAATGCGACGGGGCTCCACAGCCGTTCAACGCGTGAGCGTGAGATCAGGTTGACGATGGCGCCGAGCGCGAAGTAGCCGGCGGCGACCCATGTGGCAGGTGCAAGCCACGACTCGGGCATCGGCGAGACGGCCACGAGCTCGGCCCGAGCCGCGACGACCCAGGCCAGGAAGGCGAGGATGAGAATCGCCGCACCACTCGCGATCCGCAGGCGGACTGGCAGCCGCCCCTGGTTCTGCCCACCCCAAGCCGCGGAGCCCCATCGCGCGCCGAGGACGAGGCCGATCTGGAACAGGATCACGCCGCCGATGAGTGTGACCGCGGCAATGCCGGCGATGTTCACCGGATCAGGCTAGCGAGTGTGCTGGTCGGGGCGAGAGGATTTGAACCTCCGACTTCATCGTCCCGAACGATGCGCGCTACCAGGCTGCGCCACGCCCCGACCGTGCCATCGCTCGTGATGGGGGCCGAGTGTACCAGCCGGTCCGGTGGGGGTCGAACCAGCCGCCTGGGATTCGTCGCCTACACTGCGCGATCAGATGCCCCGGCTCGACAGCAGTGAACGCCTGATCATCGGCCTTACGCTGGCCTTGAAGCTCGGGGTGCTGGTGCTCGGCGTGGTGGCCTGGCAGCTCGTCCACGGGAGTGCCGCCCCGCGGTTCCCAGCCCTTGAGCTGTGGGATCGGTGGGACGCGCCGCACTACACCGACCTGATCGTCTACGGCTACCGCGAGTTCGATCCCGGCAACCTGACCAACCCGTACGGCTACCGCCAGGTC
>DASSCW010000099.1:0-24202 GCA_035697465.1 Candidatus Limnocylindria bacterium
TCGTCTCGCGGTCGAGGGATGCGTAGAGGGGCCACGGGTCACCGGGCCGGTGGTAGCGGCCCGGATGCGGCGCTGGCTGCTCGGGTGGCAGGCAGCCGGGAACCCGCAGCGCCGTCTGCCGCCACGCCCTGCCCTGAAAGCGGGCGACCGGCGCCAGCGTTGCTGCTGTCAGGTGGGATCCCCCGCGGCGTAGGCGAGGGCCGCGCCCCGCACCCGTTCGAACTTGCCGGCCGCCAGCAGCTCGACCGGCCGCTGCCAGCCGAGGTGGGCGCTGCGTCCGGTCAGCCACGCCTGCCAGGCGCGGGGTCCCATCTGGCTGCCGAGGATCTCGATCACGGCTGCCAGATCATCGAGCCGGACGCGGTACTCGTTCCGGCGCGGACCGACGCCGGCTCGCCACCGCTCGACGGTGCGCTCGTTCGCGCCGGTTGCTTCGGACACGACGCGCACCGGCAGGCGGCGAACGGCCTCTGCAGTCATTGCCATGGCCACATCTTAACGCCGGTGGAAACGCCGGTCAAACTGTCGCCTATGCTCAGGCGCTGATGGCCTCCGGCGTGGCGTCCGGTTCGCTAACTTCCGAACCGGGCGCGCCAGCATCGGTCTCGTCCGTGCGGCGCACGGCACGCACGCTGCGCATGCCAAGCACCAGGACTACTGGTATGGCTGACAGCGCCGCGAAGAGGTAGAGGGCGGTATCGGCGCCCAGGCCGTCGGCCAGCGGGCCAGCGAGCGCTGCGCCGGCCGGGAAGATCAGCAGGGACACCATCCAGTCATACGAGCTGACGCGCGAAATGCTCGCCGGCGGCACCTGCTGCTGCAGGGTGGTGTGCCATAGCGTGTTGGCGATGGTGGTCGCGATCGCGATCGAAACCACGCCCACGGCCAGGATTGGCAGCGGCGGCGCCACCGACAGGATGAGCAGCCCGGCGGGGCCGGCCAGCAGCACCGCAAATGTCGCCACCAGCGGATGAGCGGGACGCCAGCGGAGCCCAAGCACGCCACCGATCAGGCCGCCGAAGCCGAAGGTTCCCATCAGGATCCCCCAGTCGGCCGCGCCGTTGAGCTCGCGTTCAACGACCAGCGGGCCGAGGACGAAGAAGCACGCGAAGGCGAGGTTCGCGAATGCGAAGGCGGCCAGCGAGCCGACCAGCCAGCGACGCCCAACCACTTCCTTCCACCCGTCGGCCAGGTCCGCCAGGAACGAGCGCCGCTCAACGGGCGTGGCCGGGATCGCGAGCATGAAGAGGAACGCCGCACTGGCCATGAAGCTGACGGCGTCGATGGCGAAGATCCAGCCGGAGCCGATGGCGGCCACCAGAATGCCGGACACGATCGGCCCGAACATGAAGGCGGTGCTCTGCGACAGGTTGAGGAGCGCGTTGCCCTGCTGGAGCCGCCGCGCGCTGATGGCCTGGGGAATCAGGCCGATCACCGCGGGCTGGAAGAATGCCGATGCGGCGCCACTGACGGCCGACGCGAGCATGAAGACCCAGAGCTCGGTCACGCCGCTGAAGACGGCAGCCGCCAGCGCCAGCTGCGCGCCGGCCCGCACCAGGTCGGAAGTGACCATGATCAGGCGCCGAGGCAGCCGATCGGCCCAGACGCCACCGACGAGCATGAAGACGACGCGCGGCACCATGAACGAGGCGAGCACGAAGCCCAGGTCGGCGGCCGATCCGCTCAGGTCCAGCACCGCGAAGGTGAGGGCGACGCCGGTCAACGCGTCCCCCACCGCAGAGGCGGTCTGCCCGATCCAGAGGCGCCGGAAGTTGGATTCGACCAGGGGTCCGAAACGCTGGAGCAATGCCTGCCTGCCTTCGCTTGATATCGAGTATGCGAACGTCGAACTATTCGACGTCAAACTACTACCGATGTCAAGCCGGCAGGTGAATCCTCACGACCGTTCCGCCACCAGCCGGCGATTCGGCCTCGATGGTGCCGCCGTGCGCCTCGATCAGCGATCGCGCGATCGGCAGGCCAAGGCCGCTGCCACCGGAGTCGGCGGACCGATAGAAGCGGTCAAAGATGTGCGGCAGCTCTTCCGCCGAGATGCCGGATCCGCTGTCCCTGACGGTGATCCCCACTCCACCATCGTCGGCGGCCTCCACGGTGAGCCGGACAGTGCCACCCGAAGGCGTGAAGCGAAGCGCGTTGGCGAGCAGGTTGCCGATGACCTGGCGCATGCGAGCCTCGTCCAGCTCGAGCGTCGGCAGACCGTCGGCAGCCGACGAGCTGAGCACGATATCGGCCGCGTCGGCCCGCGCCCGGAAGCCGGCGATCGCCTCTGACAGGAGGCCAGCGAGGTCGGTGGGCTCGCGGTGCAGCTGCAGCGCGCCCGACTCGGCCAGCGACAGCGTGCGCAGGTCCTCCACCAGACGCTCGAGCAAACGCGTCTCCTCGAGGATGGGCTCCAGGTGCGCCCGGTCCGCCGGATACAGCCCGTCCAGGATGCCTTCCACGTTCCCCTGGATCACCGACAGCGGGGTCCGCAGCTCGTGTGACACGTCCGCCAGCAGCTGCCGCCGCTCCGCCTCGTCTGACGCGAGTCGGGCGTTCATGGCGTTGAAGGCGCGGGCCAACCGGCGCAGGTCTCGCGGGCCGGACTCGCGGACGCGTGCACCGAAATCCCCGGCCTCGACGCGGCCGGCGGCGTCCATCATGTCGCCGATCGGCAGTGCCGAGCCGCGCAGCCCACGGACCAGCGACCGCGCGACGAAGACGACTGCCAGGAAGACGACGATGCCGGCGATCACCGTGGGCGCGCCGGTCCCCAGCAGCGTCCCGATGGCCCACACCAGCAGCGTGGCCAGCAGCGCCAGGACGGTCAGCGCGACGAGGGCGAACCCCAGCACCCGCCCCATGAAGCGACGCCGCATGTGGCGCCAGCCTTCACGATCCTGTGGCGGCCACGCCTCCCCCTCCGGCCACCAGGGCGGCCGCTCTCCCTCGCCCCATCCTCTCCGGCCGCGCCACGACTGCCGGTCCCAGCGTTCGTCAGACATCGGCCAGCCTGTAGCCGACGCCATAGACCGTCTCGACGTAGCGCGGATGTCGCGGATCGTCCTCGAGCTTGCGGCGGATGTTCTTCACGTGGGCATCAATCGCGCGCTCGTACGACTCGATCGCCTGGCCGTGGACCGCATCCAGCAGCTGCGCGCGCGTGAAGACCCGGCCCGGCTGGCGCGCCATGGTCAGCAGCAGGTCGAACTCGGACGCCGTCAGCGAGACGCTCCGTCCTGCGACCTTGACGCGCAGCCGCGGCACGTCCAGGTGCAGCTCCCCCACCCGGATCGTCTCGGGAGCCTCCGACCGCTCGTGACGACGGAGCACGGCGCGGATCCGCGCCACCAGCTCGCGAGGGCTGAACGGCTTCGTGACGTAGTCGTCAGCCCCGAGCTCGAGTCCCAGCACCTTGTCCGTCTCGCTGTCGCGGGCGGTCAGCATGATCAGCGGCACGCTCGAGTCGCGGCGCAGGCCGCGGGTGACGTCAAGGCCGTCCAGGCCGGGAAGCCCCAGGTCCAGCACCACCAGGTCGGGGCGCTCGCTCCGCGCGCGCATCAGCGCCTCGCGGCCATCGCGCGCGACGACCACCTCGAAGCCGCCGTGCTCGAGGTAGTCGCGCACCAGGCGGACGATCTTTGGCTCGTCGTCGACGACCAGGATGCGGGCCATCGCGCGCATGGTAGACGGGCGGGCGTCGCCGCCCGCCCGCACCGGTCCAGCCGTGGCTACGAGCTCTTCGTCTCGTCAGCCGGCTCGTGGGCTCGGCGATGCCACTCTTCGAAGTACCCGCTTCGCCCACCCGGACCCCGATGGTCGCCCCAGCGGTGGCTTCCGCCTCCCCACCGGCCGAAGCCGAAGGCCGCGCGGATCAGGCCGAAGATCAGGAAGATCACCAGGATCCCGAAGAAGATCCCGAAGAAGCCTGGGCCACCTCCCCATCCCCACGGATGACCGATGTATGGGCCGTAGTAGACAACCGGCGCCCCCGACGCGACCGCAGCTCCGGTCTCAGCCAGGCCTGCGCTGACGCCGGCGTTGTAGACACCGATCCCGATCACGACCAGCAGGGCAATGAGCACTGCCGTTGCGAATACACGCACGAATCATCTCCTCATGTGGTTGGCGGCCATTTGCCGACCGCCGTTTCGCAACAAGCGTGCTGCCCGGTTGTGCGCAGACTGTGAACGCGGTACGGAGACTTGGGGTAGCTGAGGCATGGATGAGACGCCATGCGCCGATGAGGCCCGGCGCGCGTTCGACTTCTGGATCGGGTCGTGGGAAGTGCGTGGTCCGGCAGGACGGCTGGCGGGCCACAACCGCATCACCAGCCTGTTCGATGGCTGCGGGCTGAAAGAGGAGTGGGAAGGCGTAAGCGGGCATCGCGGCACCAGCCTGAACGTGTACTCGGCATCCACCGGCCGCTGGCATCAGACGTGGATCGACGCCGAGGGTGAGCTGCTCCTCCTGGATGGCGGCTTGGTGGATGGCGTGATGGTGCTCGAGGGCGCGACCGGGGAGACTCGCCACCGGATCAGCTGGTCGTTGATCGACGGGGACGCAGACCGGCTGCGCCAGCACTGGGAGACCTCCGAAGGCGGCGGGGAATGGAAGACCGCCTTCGACGGGCGCTACAGCCGAATCCGGTAGCGGACCTCCTCGAACTCGGCACCGAAGATCTGTCGGTGGCGTGAGGTCCCGTCCAGACGCCAGCCACCCAGCTCGTAGATGCGCCGTGGCCGATGGTTCTCGACGGCCGTCCACAGGGTCGCCTCGCGGAAGCCGTCGGCGCGCAGCCGTTCCAGTGTCTCGGACATGAGCGCCCGTCCCACACCGCGACCCCACGCGTCCGGCACGACGTAGAAGCCGTCCAGCTCGCCGATCTCGCCGTCCGCATCATCGTCGCCCGAGGGACGCAGCATCGCGAAACCCACCACCTTCGCCTCCAACTCACCCACGAGCACGTGGCCCCTGGCTGGAGGCCGGGTGACTGCCGCGGACCAGCGCTCCGGGAATGCCAGCTGCGGGAGGACGTCTGGGGGCAGGATGTGCGGCCAGGCGGCGATGCCGGCCTCGAGCTTGGCGCGCTCCATGTCCCGGAGATCCTCGGCCGTCGCATCCCGCACGGCGACGGCAGGCCCTCTGCTCACGCGCGGATCATGCCTTGCCCGGAGGGCAGCCTGCTACGCTCGAACCGATGGAGCGGGTTCGCAGCTTCCTGCGGAGCGCCACCGAGGCACTCTCCGAACACGACTTCCGGCTGCTGTGGCTCGGGCAGACCGGCTCGGCCATCGGCGACTCGCTGGTGGGTGTTGCCCTCGCCTTCGCCGTCCTGGAGCTGACCGGATCGGCCGGCGACCTCGGCCTCGTCTTCGCGGCCTTCGCCCTGCCACGCGTCATCTTCACCCTGGCTGGAGGAGTCTGGGCGGACCGGCTGCCACGGCAGCAGGTGATGGTCGCCTGCGACCTGCTGCGCGCCGGCGCCCAGGCCGTGGTCTCGACCCTGCTCATCACCGGCAATGCGGAGATCTCACACCTCATTGGCCTGGCGTTGGTAATGGGCAGCGCCTCCGCCTTCTTTACCCCCGCCTCTATCGGCCTGATGCCCGAGATCGTCAGCGCAGCCCGTGTGCAGCAGGCGAACGCACTGGTCTCCATCTCGGGGAGTGGCGCGCACATCTTCGGGCCGCTGCTGGCCGGCCTGATGGTGGCCACCGTTGGCCCGGGTTGGGCCTTTGCCGTCGATGGCGTGAGCTTCCTGGTGAGCGCCGGATTCCTCCTCGCCATGCGCGTGCCGCCGCGCGTGGTGCCCGATCGCCAGAGCTTCGTGGCGGAGCTGGCGGACGGGTGGAAGGAGGTCGCTTCGCGCTCCTGGGTGGTGGCCTGCATCCTGACCTTCTCGATCTCGAACGTGTCACTTGGCGCCTTCCAGGTGCTCGGCCCGCTGATCGCCGATCGTCACCTGGGCGGGGCCACGGCCTGGGGCGTCGTGGCCATGGGGGCCGCCATCGGCGGGATTGCCGGCGGGGCGGTGGCGCTCCGCTGGAAGCCGGATCGACCGCTGATCCCGGCCTTCCTGGTGATGCTGCTCGCGCAGCTTGAGCTGCTGCTGCTGATCCCGCCATTCCCCGCCCTGGTCGTGGCCATGGGCGCGTTCGTGACGATCGCCGCGATCGTGATCAGCAACACCCTGTGGGACACGATGCTGCAGCAGCACATCCCGCGCGACGCGCTGAGCCGGGTGAGCAGCTACGACTGGATGGTCTCGCTCATCTTCCAGCCGCTGGCGTTCGCCGCGGTCGGCCCGCTGTCCGAGAGGTTCGGCGTGACCCAGACGCTGGTGGGCGCGGTCGTGATCGGCCTGGTTGCGAACAGCGCGGTGCTGCTGGTGCCGAGCGTCCGCAACCTGCGCCGTCGGGAAGGGCCGAGCCCCATGGAGCCGCCTGATGCGGCCTCCGGCACGGCCGACCCCACCGAGCCGCCGTTGGCGACCTCAGTCTGAGGAGACGCCGGCGAGCTCCAGGGTCGCCTCCAGCACCGCGTCACGACCGGCGAAGTAGTCCTCCGCGGTGGTGGGCACCGTCAGCTCCGGGTCGATGGTGAGCCGGGTGTCGCCCCCGTCAGCCTTGACCCAGTAGCGGACGCTGATGGCCACGCGCATGGGCACGACGTAGTCATCCAGCGTCACCCACGTGACGTCGTCCCAGAAGTTGAGGCCGCCGCCCATCTGCTCGCCGACGAAGATCGCCGAGGTGCGCCGCTCCACCTCGGTCGCGAACTGGGAGGCTGCCGAGAACGTGACGCGGTCGGTCAGGACGAACAGCCGGCCCTCGCGATCGATGTCCGGATCGTCCAGTGCGCTCAAGATCGGCGGGTAATTGTGGTTGTCCCCGCCCGGGTTGTGGCGAAGGTCGAGGATGATTGGCTCGTCGGGATGTGCCGCGGCCAGCGCCTCCATCTCCTCGACCTGCTGCTGTGAGACGTCGCGTACGGCGGTGTAGCGCACGTAGATCCCCCCGGTCGGCAGCCGCTCGACCCAGAACTCGTTGTCTCGCTGCTCGGTCGCGCGCAAGCCGTCCCGGATCGGCAGCCCGGTGTAGGCGAGCCATCCGGCCCACGCTTCGAACTCAGCGACCGGGACCGTCGCGACGGCTACCTGCCGCGTGCCTGTCTCGTCGGCAACGTGGAGGCTGACATCGCCCGGACCCACCAGGCCCAGCCCGCGCAGCACGGCGACCTTGAGGAGATAGATCGGCCGGAAGGCGGGAACTGTGGCCGGGCCATCTCGCGGCACCAGCGGTTCCAGCGCGTCGAGCACCTCGTCGATCGGATGGCCGCCGACCGCCGTGATGCGCGCACCGACGAGGTCGGCATGCGGCTCCATCGCCGCGGTGATGAACACGCCCTCGGCGAACTCGTAGACCCGCAGCGGAAGCGTCGGCTCGTCGACGCCCTCGGCCAGGAACGCGAACTGGTGTCCGTCGCGCTCTGTCGAGAGACGCGCCCAGAGGCGCATCAGACCGACCATCGCCTCGTCGCGCGTCATGGTGGCGAGGTCGTCCTTGAGGGCCTCCAGCTCGGCCTCGAAGGTCGCGCGCGCGACGGCATGGAACGGCTCGGGATGGACGCCGCTCAGCCGCTCGAGGGCCCGATCGAGCTCCGCACGCGCCGCCCCCACGGCGGCCGCATCGGTCGATGGGCTCCCCGTTGCCGACGGGCTGCCCACCGTGCCGCAGCCGGCCAGGCAGACGACCGCCAACGCCGCGAACAGGCGCATTCCGAGTTTGGGATACATCGGTGTGGGCCCCATCAGAACGGATACTACCAGTTGGTAGTATCTGCCGGTGGGCGGATTGGTTCGCGCGGGCGAGTTCAGCCAGCCTCGGCGTGCGCGTCCTCGTCCAGCTGGGCCAACGCATCGGTCGCCGCCGCCTCGATGGCCACCAGCGCTTCCTTGACCTGCTGCTCGTCGCCGATTCTCGCCACGAACCGCTGGTAGGCCTCTTCGAAGGCGCGGTTTGCGCGCCGATGGGCATGGCGCCCGCGCGTGGTCAGGCGCAGGACGCGCGAGCGGCTGTCTCGCGGGTTGCGCTCCTCGCTGATGTGCCCCCGTTCGCGCATCGCCCGAATGTAGTGCGAGACCGTCGTCGGCGGCATGCCCACCACCGTCGCGATCTCGGTGGGGCTGAGCGGCTCGAACTCGAGCAGCGAGCTGTAGACCGCGTACTCGTCCGGCTTCAGCCCGACGCCCTCCATTGCCGCTGCCAGCAGGGAGCGCACGCGCTGGCTGGCGGCGAAGAGATCGAAGAGGAGCGATGAGCGGGTGCGCTGCGCTGACATCGGCCGATGATACGTCGCCACTCCCGGCGATCCACTGCTAGTCTTCGGCCGAATGTCCCTCTCCGACGGACCCCTCAGCTCCCGCGACGCCCAGACGGCAGCCGGACTGCGAGATCGGTTCGGATTCCTGCAGCAGATCGTGCTGGACATGGAGCGGCGGATCCCGTATGCCGCGGCCCTTGCCAGAACGCGCAGCGGGCTGCGCCTGGGGCTTCGCGACGCCGAGCAGTCTGCTGATCGGCTGGACCCGCAGGAGGGCATCGTCCTCACCGCGTCGAACGGGTACCAGCTGGAGGAGTCCTCCACCGACCTGACCGATGTCGACGCCGTGCGACGGCTGGCTGACGCCCTGGTCGACCGGGCCCTCGCCTCCCGTCCCGAAGGTGAGCCGCCGCGGCTCGAGATCGCCAGTAACGGCGCGGTGAACGGCGACTTCGCGACGGCGATGAAGGAGGACCCCGGCGCCCTTCCGCTGGCCGACAAGCTCGCGCGCTTCGATGGCCTGCGGCGACGACTCCGCGCCCTGGACGATCGGGCGGTGCAGGCGATCTGCAGCTACTCGGAGCACGAGATGCAGCAGGTTTTCGCCAGCCGCAGCGGCCTGAGCACGCAGCAGATTCGCCGCACGAACATGGCGCTGGTCATCTTCGTGTCCGATGGATCGCGCCAGGAGTACGGCTACGTCGCTCGCTCCGGCACCGGGGGGATGGAGCTGCTGGCCGTCGACGACGAGGATCTCCAGACGGCCGCCACGACCGCCGCCGAGCTGCTTGGATCCACATCCGTGCCCGCCGGGACCTACGACGTGGTCACCGATCCATCGACCACCGGCACGATCGCCCACGAGGCGTTCGGGCACGGGATGGAGACCGACATGTTCCTCAAGGAGCGAGCCCGCGGGGCCGACTACATCGGCAAGCGGGTGGGCTCCGACCTCGTCAACATCGTCGACGATCCGACGCTCCCCGGCGCCTACGGCTGCTACTTCGTTGACGACGAGGGTCTTCCGTCGGCACCGACCCAGATCATCCGCAACGGCATCCTGCAGGGCGGCCTGACGGACCTCTACTCGTCGGTGCGGCTGGGGATCGAACGGACCGCCAACGGGAGGCGCGAGAGCGTCCTGCGCAAGGCGTATGCCCGCATGTCGAACACCTTCTTCGAGCGCGGCGACCACACGCCGGAAGAGCTGCTGGCGAGTCTGGACAACGGGCTCCTGCTCTGCCAGACGGAGAACGGGATGGAGGACCCGAAGGGCTGGGGCATGCAGATCTGGACGCACTACGCGCGCGAGTACCGCGGCGGCAAGCCCACCGGGCGCCTCTTCTCGCCGGTAGCCATGACCGGCTACGTCCCGGACGTCCTGGCCGATGTCTCCATGATCGCCAACGACTTCCACATGGATGCCGGTAGCTGTGGCAAGGGATGGAAGGAGATCGTGCCGGTCGGATCGGGCGGTCCGCATCTGCGCACGCGCTGCCGGCTGGCCTGATGGACCCCCGCCTCGTCGACGCACTCGGCCGCCACCCGGCCATCCACGACTGGACGGTCCGCCGCCAGCACGGCCGCAGCGCGCAGATTTTCCTCGTCGGCAACGTCGTCGAGAACGTGCGCCAGATCGAGAGGGAAGCATATGAGGTCGAGGTCTTCAATGACCACGACGTCGAAGGTACGCGGCATCGCGGATCGGCCACCGTGCCGATGTCGAGCGCCGATATGGATCGGCTGCCAGAGGTGCTCGACACGGCGACGGTCATGGCCAGCCTCGTGCACAACCCCCCATGGACCCTGCCGGAGTCGACCCAGGACCTGCCGGAGGTCGAGCTCAGCGACCCGCGCCTGACGACCGCCGAGGGCTCGCTGGCAGCGACTCGCGAGGCGGCCGACCTCATCCGCGAGCTCGCGGCCAGTGAGGCGCCAAACGGCGTGCGACTGTCCGCGGCCGAGCTGTTCGTCAACACCGTCGAAGAGGAGCTGCACAACAGCCGCGGCCTGATCGCGACGGCAGCATCGACCCACCTGATGCTGGAGGTCGTCCTGCTCGCGCGCCAGGGCGACGAGGAGGCCGAGTACTTCCGCCAGGCAGAGGCACGCCGCCTCGTGGACCTGCGCATCGCGGAGACGATCGTCGACGGTTCGCGCATGGCGCGCGACAAGCTCGACGCCGAAGCGCCACGCACCAGGGTCGGGCCGGTGGTCGTCGGCGGCGAGGCACTGCCGCAGCTGTTCGGCGGCACGGCCGTTACCCAGACCGGCGCGCTGTTGACCCAGGCATCGGCATCCACCGCATACTCGAAGCTCTCGCGCCTGGAGCTGGGACGGCCGATTTATGGCGACCTGGAGCTGGCCGGCGACGCGGTGACCGTACGGGCAAACGCGCGCCTTCCGTTCGGAGTGAGCAGCTATCGGTTCGACGGGGATGGCGTCGCGGCGCAGGACCTGCTGGTCGTCGAGGACGGCGTGCTCCGCGCCCGTCCGGCGACACAGCGCTATGCGCAGTATCTCGGCGTGCCGGCCAGCGGCCGCCCCGGAATGGCGCAGGTCGCGGCGGGGTCGACGTCGGACGAGCAGCTGCTGAACGGCGACGGGGCGATCTGCCGGGTCGTCGCCTTCTCGGCGCCGAACGTCGACGCTCTGACCGGCGACTTCGGCATGGAGATCCGCCTCGGCTACGAGCATGGGCCCGACGGCGTGAAGCCGATCACCGGCGGATCCGTGACGGGCAACCTCTTCGAGGCGCTCGCCGACGTCACCCTGGCGGAGGAAACCGCTGTGTTCGCCTCGTATGCCGGGCCGGTCGCGATGCGCTTCGGAAAGCTGCAGATCGCCGGGCGGGACTGACCTAAGGCAGCAGCCGCGCCTTCAGGGCGGAGTTGCGCCGCCAGCCGAGCACGACCACGACCGTGGCCGCGAAGATCGCGGCGACCAGTGACCACGCCAGCGGGTAGCTGCCGAGGCCGTCGACCACGAGTCCGAAAACCATGGGGCTGCCCACGAAGCCGAGGTAGAAGCCGAAGGTGAGGAGCCCGGTCGCGCGCCCGGCCAGGCGGCTGCCCGACTCGGTGATGACGGCCAGGTTGCCGACCGCGTTCCAGGTCACCGCGGTCGCGCCGATCAGCGCGGCCGCCGGCCAGGCAAGCCACAGCCCCAGGCGCTCGATGGCCAGCACCAGGCCGATCGCCACCACCGCGCCGATTCCCAGGAGCAGCAGCGGCAGCGTGAAGGTCGGCATCCGCTCACTTGCCCAGCCCCAGGCCACCCGAGAGAAGATCCCCACCAGCCCGATGGTGGCCACGACCGCGCCCGCCAGCTCCGGCGCGGCGCCACCCCGCTCGACCAGGTAGAGCGGCAGGTAGGCATTGATCGCGGCGATGCCACTCCCCATCAGGAATGCATAGGCCGTCAGCCAGCGGACGCCTGCCGGCAACGCCCGGTCAGACGCGTCCAGGCTCGATCCCGCGTCGGCGTGCAGGCCACGATCGCCGGGGACGATCAGCAGCGCGATCGCGAGGCCCAGCGCCGGCACCACCGCGCTCCACGCAAGCGCCTCGCGCCATCCGATCTGGACCGCCAGCGGTGCGAGCAGCGCCCCGGCCAGGAAGGCGCCAACCTGGACGCCGGCCTGCTTGCCGCCCATCACCAGTCCGCGCCGGCCGGGCGGCAGGTGAATCGCGATGAGCTTGTTGGTGACCGGGTTGCCGGCCGCCAGGCCCAGGCCGGCGGCCGCCGCGGCCAGCAGCATCGCCGGGTAGGCGGGCGCGATGGCCATGGCGATCGTCGCCAGGGCGGAGATGCCGAACGACACCAGCATCACGCGCCGCGCGCCGAAGCGATCCGTGGCGCGCCCGGCCACCAGCGAAAGCGGGCCGCCGACCAGGAAGAAGCAGGTGGTCAGCAGGCCCAGCTGGAAGCGGCTGATCTCGAACTCGTCGATGAGGTGCGGCCCCAAGACTCCGAACGCGTAGCCGGCGTACGTGCCGGTTCCCATGGCCAGCGCCAGGATCAGCGCGAACGAGAGGCGGCTGGCGGCCGGCCGATCCTGCCAGGCCACCGCGTTGCCTGGGTCGTCCGGCGCCGCGCTCACGCGCTCATGGTGCCTGAACCATATTGGCCATGCGGTCGGGACCAACGGTGGGCTGTTCCCGCCCGCGGAGGTGCGCGAGTCTGGCACCATTCACCAGCCTGCCCGAGGGGATCGCATCTTGCCGCGCCCGCGCCACCACCGCCTCCGTCTGGTCAGCCTGCTGGCCGCGGCCGTCATGCTCGCCTCGTCCTTCGTGGCCCCCGTCCCGGTCGCCGGCACGCCGAACAAGGTCCGCCTGGTGGTTGCCTTCCAACCCGGCACGTCGCCGGCGCGCGCGGAGCAGCTGGCCGCCGCGGGCGGCGGGACTATCGTGGAGCGGATCGACCAGCTCAATGTGCGCGTCGTCGAGGTGTCTGCCGTGGCCGTGGCTCACGCGCGGGGCTGGTGGGCAAGATCGAGCGAGGTCGCTGCGGTCGAGGCGGATGGCCTGGTCGAGATCGACTGGCTGCCACCGGACCCGTTGTGGAGCTCCCAGGTCGAGCAGAGGCTGGTACGTGCCCCACAGGCGTGGGATCTCGAGCGCGGTGTCTACACCACCGTGGTGGCGGTCGTGGACACGGGCGTGCAGCTCAGCCACCCGGACCTTCGTGACCGTCTCGTCAGTGGCTGGGACTTCGTGAACCGTGACAACCGTCCCGGCGACGACCACGGCCACGGGACATCGGTGTCCGGCATCGTGGCCGCGACCTCGAACTCCATCGGCATCACCGGCATCTGCCCGCGCTGCCGCCTGATGCCGATCAAGGCACTGGGCGCCAATGGCACGGGCTGGTGGTCGGTGGCCGCGCAGGGCATCATCTGGGCCGCCGATCACAAGGCGGACGTCATCAACCTCAGCTTCGGCGGGCCGACCGGCGGCAGCATCCTGCAGAACGCAATCAACTACGCGCGGTCGAAGGGCGCGGTGGTCGTTGGTGCGGCCGGCAACAGCGGCGTCAGTACACCGTTCTACCCGGCCGCGATGGCCGGCGTCGTCAGCGTGGCCGCCGCGGACACCCGCGACCTCCGCTTCAGTTGGTCGAACTACTCGACCACCTGGGTCGACCTCGCCGCACCCGGCTGCACGTTCGCCACCGTCAGGGGAGGCTCGTACAACGGCTTCTGCGGCACGAGCGCCGCCACGCCGATCGTGTCGGGCATCGCCGCCCTGGTCGAGTCGGCCAGACCGGCGCTGACCGGTACGCAGATCGAATCCATCCTGTTCGGGTCAACCGCCCGGACCCCGTTCGCCTACACCCGCCTCGGCCGGATCGACGCCTACAAGGCGGTGTATCGAGCCGTGCACCACACGACGCCCAGCACGACGAACTTCACAGCCTCACCGCCGCTTCTCAACCCGCTGGCCCAGGTGACGTTCCTGCCGGGAGACCATGCCGGCTACCGATTCGACGGCTACGGCGCAATCGTGCGGGGAGCCGGCGCATCGCTGGCGGCTGCGTCTGTCGGTCTCACGTCGAAGCGCTCCACGATCCCCGGGCGCACCGGCTTCTTCTACTACATGGTCGGCGGCACGCTCGATGGCTGGTGGGTCGCCGAGTCGGACGATGTCTTCCTGACGCCGGAACCAACGCCGACGCCGAGCCCGAGCACGGAGTCCTCCCCCACTTCCAGCCCAACGCCTGGTCCCTGACCGAGCTGGCATAGGCGTACGATGCGCCGATGCGAGGCGATCGAGTCGAGGCCGTGGTTGACACCGGGCAGGGCACCCAGACCTTCGTCATCGAGGCGACGCGCAACGGGCGCCGCCTGGAGGTGACCACCAGCCGCGGCGTGGTCGAGGTCAGCGAGGTGACCCGTGGCGGCACGCCGGTTCGCACTGGCCGCTTCATGTCGAGCCGGCTGATCGCGCTGGTCGAGCACCCCGCGCATGAGGGCCGCGACGCGAAGGTCGACGTTCAGACGCGCCGTCGCCTGACGACCGGGATCGAGGAGTAGCGGCCCTCCCGATCGGCATCGTCGGGACTACGATTCCGCGGGGACCAGGCATACGGAGGAGATGGCATGAGCTTCGACCTGTCCACGATCAACTGGTTGGCGGTCATCGTCGGCACCGTCATCTACTTCGCGCTCGGCGCGCTGTGGTACTCGCCCGTCCTGTTCGCGAAGCCCTGGCAGCGCTCGATCGGCTGGGACGAGGCGAAGACGCCTCCCGAGATGAACCCGACGAGCTACGCGGTGCCGTTCGTCGCCTACCTGGGGATGGCCATCGCCACGGCCCTGCTGGCGGCGGCGACCGGATCTGACACCTTCGGTGAAGGCATCGTGCTGGGGCTGGTGGTCGGCGTCGGGTTCGCCACGATGCACAGCGTGGTGGACGCCACCTTCGATCCGAACCGGCCGCAGCCATGGACGTGGTTCGCGATCACCGCGTCCTACAACCTCATCGGTCTGATGATCGTCGCGGTGCTCGTCTCGATCTGGTAGCCGCTCAGCGAGGCTGGAGAAAGGCGGCGCCGCGGAGGTCGAGGCGCGCGCCGTCCGGCCTCCGCACCCATCGGATCACGACCTCGCTGCAGATGACGCAGCGCAGCACCACGCCAGGCCCGTGCGTCCACGCCCGCAACGTCCCGAGCTCGCCGCGATTGCCGCAGTGGGCGCAGCGCGCCAGGAAGGTGGTGACCTCCACGCCCATCATCTCCTGCAACTCGCCGGCGACGGCGTTGGCGTCCAGCATGAGCGGGTCGTCCAGCACGATGCGGGTCATGTCGTGGGCCCGAATCGTTCGGTGCGTATCAGGGCCGGCGCCAGGCCGAGGTCCGTGAGGGCAGCGGCGGCGTTCTCGACCAGCAGGGTCGGGCCGCAGATGTAGGCCGACGGGCCTGAGCCGATTCCTCCCAGGCGGTCCAGGACCTCGGTCAGCATCGGCCCATCAATTCTCCGCGCGAATCCATCCCAGCCCGACGGCTGCTCGCGCGTCAGCGTATGGAAGACCGCTGGGCCGTTGGGCTCAGATGCCAGCCGCTGGAGCTCCTCGCGATAGATGACGTCGTCGATCTGCCGGGAGGAATAGAGCAGCGCGGCCGGCGTTGGATCGGCCGCCGCGCGACGGGCACGCAGCATCGCCATCAGCGGCACCACGCCCGAACCGCCGCCGACCAGCAGCAGCGGGCCGCCCATGCCGGGCTCCCAGACGAAGTAGCCGCCGATCGGCCCGCGCAGCTCGACCTGGTCCCCCTCGACGAGCACCTCGTGGAAGTACGGCGAGACCTCGCCGTCCGCGATCCGCTCAACGCCCAGCTCGACCTCGCCCGCGCGATCGGCGGCCGACGCGATGCTGTAGCTGCGCTGGGCCTGGTAGCCGTCCGCAGCGGTGAGCCGGACGTCGTAGTGCTGTCCCGGGCGATGCGGTCGCCAGTCGGGCAAGGCCAGTGTGAAGCTGGAGACGCGCGGAGTCTGCGGCTGGATGGCGGTGACGGTACCGATCTGCCAACGGAGGGGTTCAACCACGGTTCGCGCGGCAGCTCAATCGCCGCTGTAGCGCTCTTCACGCCACGGATCGCCTCGATTGTGATAACCGAGCGACTCCCAGAAGCCCGGCTCGTCGTCCGCCAGGACTCGTAGTCCGCGCACCCATTTCGCGGACTTCCAGAAGTAGAGATGCGGGACCACCAGCCGCACCGGCCCACCGTGCGCCGGCTCCAGCGGCTGACCGTCGTAGGCCCATGCCAAGAACGCCTGGCCGTTGACGACGTCTGCCAGCGGCAGGTTGGTGGTGTAGCCGCCATCGGAGTAGGCGACCACGTATCGCGCGGTCGGGTCGAGCTGCACCTGCTCGAGCAGCGTGTCGACGCTGACGCCGGTCCAGCGGGTGTCCAGCTTCGTCCACTTCGTCACGCAGCTGATGTCGACCGTCCACTCACGGGTTGGGAGCGCCTGGATCTCATCCCAGCTCCAACTCATCGGCTGCGTCACCAGCCCACCGATGGTGAACGACCACGTGGCGAGGTCCACGCGCGGCGTCGGCCCGGCCGAGAGGACCGGGAAATCCCGGGTCAGGTACTGGCCCGGCGGCGTGCGGTTAGCTTCGTCGCCCCCCGGCGGCTGCCGGCGGCCGACGAAGCCGCGTGACACGAACTGACCGGCCACCCCGGCACTATAGGTCCATCAACAAGTCCTGCTGCGGATCGATCCGTTGTTCTGCTAGCGTTCGAAACGTTCTCATCCGCGGGGATCCCGAGCACCGTGTCATCGCATTCCGCCCCGACCTACGGCGGACAGGCCCTCGTGGAGGGCGTCCTGATCCGCAACAGCGAACGCTGGGGTGTCGCGCTCCGAACGCCGACCGGCGACATCCATTCCTACGGCGGCGAGCTGCATCCAGCGCGCGGCGTTTGGCGCCTCCCCTTCCTGCGCGGTCTGCGCGCGCTTGGCGTGCAGCTGCGGCTCGGAATGCGCGCGCTGGCCGATTCTTCGATGCTGGCGGACACGGGCGCTATCAACCCGATTCCTGCGCTGCAGACGATCGCGCTGGTGGTGGTCAGCGCGGTCATCGGCATCTTCGTCTTCTCCGCGCTGCCCCTCCTGCTCACCGGGCGGGAGCCGATGGTGGAGCCGACGCTGTCCCAGCGGCTGTCCGAGGGTCTGGTGAAGGGCTCGTTCCTGGCGCTCTACGTGATCGGGGTCACGCGGGTGCCACGCTATCGGCGCATCTTCAGCTACCACGGCGCGGAACACATGGCCGTCGCCTGTGCCGAGGCCGGCCTGCCACTGACCCCCGACAACGTCAGGCGCTTCAGTCCCGCTCATCCGCGCTGCGGCACCGGCTTCCTGGTGATCCTCGCGGCCGTCGACACGCTGCTCCTGGCGGGTTTGCCGAGGATCGGGCCGCTGGAAGACCTCTCGCTGCGGGTCGCCTTCGTGCCGGTCACCGCGGCGATCGCCTATGAGGTCCTGCGATGGGGCTCGCAGCGGCGCGGCATCGGCTTCGCGCTGAACCGGTTTGGCCTGCTCACCCAGCGCCTGACTACCGCGTCGCCCGATCCCGGTCAGATCGAGGTGGCCATCGCCGCCGTCGAGCACTGTCGCCGCGGCGTCCCCATCGCGATGCGCGAGGCCATCCCGATCCCTGCTGCCGGGCTTCCATCGTCATGACCTGAGGGTCCTATGGCCGGGACGGAGGCGGTTGTGCTACCCTCAGGAGGTAACGGGCCCCGAAACGGGGCATATCACCATCGCGGCACCACGATCACTCCTCTCACGGCTTACGGCGAGAAATGGTTCGCTGAGGCCGCACGAGCAGGAGTGTTTCTCTTTGTACGCATCCACATCATTCACCGATAAGACCCTGGAGTGTGCCGACTGCGGTCAGCAGTTCAACCACAGCGCCCAGGACCAGCAGTTCTACGCTGAGCGTCAGTTCAGCGAGCCCCGCCGCTGCCCCACCTGCCGCGCCGTCCGCAAGGCCGCGCGTGGTGACTCCGGCGGCAGCTACTCCGGCGGCGGCTACGCCGGCGGATCGTCGAGCGGCTATGGCGGCGAGCGCGAGATGTTCACCGCCACCTGCGACAGCTGTGGTGGCCAGGCGCGCGTCCCGTTCAAGCCAACGGGCTCCAAGCCGGTCTACTGCAGCGACTGCTTCAGCACTCGCCGCTAGTCCCGGGCGGCCTCGAGCCGCAACCAGATGGCGACCATGGCCCGACGAGCGATCGTCGGGCCGTCGTCATCCTCGGTCACCTCGCGAGGCGGACTTCGGTGATCACGAAGCGGCTCCGACACTCGTCGATGACGCTCTCTCGTCCCTGGTACCAATGCTCTTCCTCCAGCAGAGGATTCCGGCGACACTTCGCCGATGCCGGATCATCGAAGTGGCCCGATACCTCCAGCCAGCGATTGAGCCACCTTGGTTTCAGCTCCAGTGACGGGGCGAGAACAGCGTCCAGCGTCTCCCAGCCGTCCACTTCCGCCGGCGAGAGATAGAGGCGGCTCGCATCGGTGGGTTGGGCGAGCCACTCCGGTTCTGACGTCCCGGGGTACTCGTAGTAGCACCCATCGCACGCGCTGGCGAACGCGCGGAACGAGAGAGGTGCATCGCCGAAGCAGGCGACACGCGTCCCGGAGTTCCGGATCAGCTCGATGAGGTCATTGCTGTACGCGGCGCAGTCCTGAGCGGTTGGGCTGGCGACGGGGTCGATTAAAGTCGTCGCCTGCTCCTGCCAGACGCCGGTGCTCGACAGAGACCAGATCGTTGGGTTGTCGCCTAGTACGGTGTGGCTGCTCCCCACAAGCAGGTAGCCCGCCGGGCCACCTACCGCGACCTGTGGGAGGCCGTGGTAGTCCTGGGGAAGCTCGTGCCGTTGCCAGGAATCGCCGCGGCGCATCCACCACAGGGGCGTCTCCGTGAATCGCTCCCAGCCGAAGGCAATCGGTGTCGTTCCGTCGCTCACGATGGCCGTCACGACCGCGCCGTCGAACGCGGAGCCAGCCCCCCTGTCAGGGGTCCAGGCCATCTCCTCACCGGTGATGGTGCCGACCCAAACGCGCACCCGCCCGGAGTTGATCCGCTCGATGGCGACGAGGTCTTCGCTCGCCGCGCCCACTCCCACGAATGGCCCGAGAGAGTCGGCACTCGAGCTCACGGTCGACCATGTCCAGCCGTCTGGCGAGAACGCGCCCGGCGATGGCTCCTCGGGTTGCCAGCCGCCGCCATCGAGCGAGTAGTGCAGGAAGAACCCGTTCGGCGTCGCCGTGAGGCGTACGGCGTACGGGTCGGGGAAACCGGCCGGCACACGGCGCTCTGACCACAGCACGCCGTCGGTCGAAAACCACACGTCTACGCCATCTCCCCCGTACCCACTTTGGTTGTAGGACAACAGGACGTAGCCGCTGTCGTTGGCAACGAGCTGCCCGAAGCCACCACTCTGGTTCTCCATCGAGGCCAGCGACCCGAGCGACTCCCACGAAACTGCGTCGGCGGATTGCCATAGCCACGGCTGCGAGCCGCCCGTGCCATCCATATGGACGACAGCCAGCCAGCCCGCCGGCCCGTACGCCAGGAACGCGCCGTAATAGCCGCGCCCGAATGGAGGGTCGTGTTTCTGCCAGGAGCGACCGTCCGACGTTGCGAACACGCGTTCGTGGTCGACTCCTTCCTGAGGCGAGTAGCCGAGCAAGACGAATCCGTCCGGCCCGGACACCAGGCCATCGATCCAGCCGCCGCCCTGGCCCTCCCAGGGAAAGAGACGCAGGACCTCTCGGCCATCGATCTCGGCCCGGACCCAGCCCCTCGTGGGTTCCTGCACCTGGAACCACCCGGGCGTTCCACCATCGGCCTCAGGTATCTCGTCGACATACGCAGCGTCGCCTGCGTGCAGCACGCCCATCTCGACCGATTCAGGGTCGTCGCTGCCAAAGATGGTGACCTCCTCGAGCGCCCTGGCCCACCCGCTGTACCACTCCGGCTGGGGCTGGCCATCAGGCGGCGTGCCTGGCTCGACCTGGAAGCTGCGCAGCGGTCGCGGCGTGGGCGAGGGGCGTGGCGTGCGGGTGGCCTCTGCCGTCGGCTGGGCGGTGGCGGTCGCCTCGCTCGTCTGCGGCGCCTCGCTTTGCGGAAGGACCTTGCCAATCGCGATCAGCGCCCCGCCAAACAAGGCAAGCGCCGCCAGCCCCACCATCATCCTGTCGCCGGCCGTGCTCGACGGACGGCGGCCCTCCTCCGTCGTAAGCGGCAGATCCTCGGGATCGAACATCGG
Source organism: Candidatus Limnocylindria bacterium (assembly GCA_035697465.1). Lineage (GTDB taxonomy): Bacteria > Chloroflexota > Limnocylindria > QHBO01 > QHBO01 > DASSCW01. Next base: position 20,116 of record DASSCW010000099.1, read on the forward strand.
CGCCGAATCCTACGCCAAGGGTCCGAGCATGAAGTGGGTCGCCATCGGCCCTTGGCCCTTCACCTCGACCACGCCGCGGGACTCGAAGGCGAATGCATGCTCGAGCCTGCGACGAGCGGACTCGGTGACCTGCAGCCGACCCGGCACGCCGTGCGACTCCATGCGGCTCGCGGTATTCACCGTTTCGCCCCACACGTCGTAGATGAACTTCTTGAGCCCGATGACGCCACCAATCGCCGGCCCGACGTGCATGCCCACGCGGATCTCCAACCCGTCGCCATGGTCCGTGCGGTACGAGCGCAGACGCTCGATCATCTCCAGCCCCATGCGTGCCACGCGCTCAGGCCCATCGGGATCGTCCTGGATCCCGCCGACCACCATGTAGGCGTCGCCGATCGTCTTGATCTTCTCCAGTCCGTAGTCGTCGGCCAGTTGATCGAAGATCGAGAAGATGGCATTCAACACCCGGACCACGTCGGCTGGCGGGTGCGCTACCGCGTAGGGCGTGAAGCTCACGACGTCGGCGAACAACACCGCGATCTCGTCAAAGCGATCGGCGATCACACGCTCCCCTGCACGCAGGCGGTCGGCAATCGACTTGGGCAGGATGTTCAGCAGCAGGCGCTCGACTTCCCGCGCGGCGGTGATATCGGTCCCGTAGACGTTGATGGAGTCGAACTCGTAGACAGAGACCACCTTCAGCGCGAAGAGGCGCTCCCCGTACTCGACCTCGATCGTGTTGCCGTCCGGGTTGGCGGCAGCCGCCTGGAGCCGCGCCCACATGGTCGGCTCAACCCGTTCTCCCACCTCTGCTCGGAACGAGCGGCGGACGGCCGCGCTTGCCGGGTTGGCGTACGTGAGCGTGCCCTCTCGTGAGACGCGCAGGACCGGGTTTGGATTCTCGTTCGGGAAGCGGTCGATCGCGCGCAGGCCGGTGACGTCGGTGCCATAGAGATTGGTGAAGCCGAACTCAGGCACCGCAACTGAGGTGATGGCGAAGATCCGGCCGCCGCCCCGCAACTCGATGAGCTCCGACTCCTCTGCCAGCTGGCGGCGAATCGCGTCGCGGAGGTCAACCGGCAGAGCGTCCCCCACCCGCAGCCCAAGCGAATCTACGATCGGCGCGCTGGCCGCGTTCGCATAGATCAGCACCCCGGCGGCGTCTGCCCGCAGCACCGGGTTTGGATTCTGGTCCGGGAACTTCGCCACCACCTCCTCGGCGGTGACGTCGGTGCCGTAGATGTTGATCACGCCCAGGTCCGCGACCCGAACGGGAAGGAGCGAGACTGTGCGCTGCCCAACCAGGACCTCGAGCCGCTGAATCGGCTGCGCGTCGCAGGCTTCCAGAAGGCGCGCGAAGAGTTCGGGCGCTACCGGCTCGCCGACGATGCCGCCGATCGCGGCCAGCAGCTCGCCGCTGGCGGGATTGGCGTAGAGCAGGATCCCATCCGCGGTCGTTCGTAGCACCGGGTTCGGATTCTGGTCGGGGAACTTGAGGATCGCTTCGATCTCTCGCTCCACCAGGATGGATCGCCGGCCGGTATCCCGACGCTGCCCACGCTGCACGGCCGGACTATGACGTTGCCCCTGCCGTAAGGCAATGGGCCTGCTACCGTGCATCGGTGGCGGAGGAGGCCGGGCTCATCGTCGTGGGGGCCTCGATCGACGCCGTCTCCGGACCGTCCGTCGGCTCCGGAGCCGATGCATTGGCGGTCTCCGCGGGCCGCATCGCGGCAATCGGGCCAGCGGCCGAGATCCGGCCCCTCGCCCGTCCCGCAACGCGAGTCGTGGAGCTTGCCGGTGAGACGCTCATCCCCGGCTTCATTGATGCGCACGTGCACCCGATCGACGGTGGCCTGACACGGGCCGAGTGCGACCTGTACGACATCTCCGGAGCTGATCAGTACGTGACGGCAATCGCCCAGTACGCGGCGGCGCATCCAAATCGTCCATGGATCACCGGCGGTGGGTGGTCGCTGCCCGACTTCCCGGGCGGGACGCCCCGACGCGAGCTCCTTGACGAGGTGGTGCCGGACAGGCCGGCGATCCTCTACAACCGCGACGGGCACGGGGTCTGGGTCAACACGGCGGCTCTGACGCTGGCCGGCATCGATCGCGACACCACGGATCCAGTCGACGGTCGCATCGAGCGCGACGCGAATGGCGAGGCAAGCGGGACACTGCACGAAGGTGCGATCGACCTGGTGGCGTCTCACGCCCCGCCGACCGGCCACGAAGACCGGGTGGCGGGCCTGCTGGAGGGCCAGCGCCACCTGCACACGCTGGGCATCACCGGTTGGCAGGACGCCATCGTCAGGCCCGATGACCTGGCTGCCTACCGCGACGCCCACTCCTCCGGCCGACTGACCGCCCATGTGCGTCTTGCCCTGCTATGGGACAACAAGCGCGGCCTGGAACAGATCGATGAGCTGGTCGCCTCGCGGGAGTCAGCCGCGTCCGGTGGCCTGGACGCAGGCAGCGTCAAGCTGTTCGTGGACGGGATCATCGAGAACGGGACAGCGCTCACCGTCGAGCCTTACCAGGCCGCCGACGGGTCCACCACGGACAACCGTGGCATCCCGATGATCGAGCCAGACCTGCTGCGGCGTGCCGTCTCTGAGCTCGATCGGCGCGAGTTCCAGTGCCACTTCCACGCCATCGGCGACGGGGCCGTGCGGCTGGCGTTGGATTCGATCGAAGCTGCGTTGGTGGCAAACGGCGCCTCGGAACATCGGCATCACATCGCACACCTCGAGCTGATCCATCCGGACGACATCGGCCGGTTCGCGAAGGTTGGGGCGGTGGCGAACATCCAGCCGTTCTGGGCGATGCACGAGGCGCAGATGCGCGACCTCCGCATTCCTGTGCTAGGGCTCGATCGGGCTCGCTGGCAGTTCCCGTTCCGGAGCCTGCTTGACGGCGGCGCGCGCCTCGCCGCCGGCAGCGACTGGCCGGTGACGACGCCGAACCCGATGCTGGAAATGGAGGTGGCCGTTACCCGGACCGATGTCTTTGATCGTGGTCACGAGCCGCTGTTTCCGCAGGAGCGCCTGACGCTGGACGAGGCGCTGGCGGCCTTCACCATCGGCTCCGCCTACGTCAACCACCGCGAGGCGGAATGCGGTTCGATCGAGGTCGGCAAGCGCGCCGACTTCGCGATCCTGGACCGCAACATCCGCTCGCCCGATGTCGGGCCACTGGGCGAAACCCAGGTGATCGCCACGTTCGTCGACGGACAGCCCGTCTGGGAGAACACCTAGGCAGCGTCCGAGAGCGCCCGAGGGAGACGCCGCGGACTACCATGCGCGCCATGAGCGCGCCGGCTGCATCGGTCCATATACGTCCGGAGCAGTTCCACCTCGCCTGGGACCGCTCGATCGAGCCGATCGCCACGGTCGGCAGCGGCGATGTGGTGGAGTTCAATGCCCTCGATGCCTCGTGCGGACAGCTGACGGCGACATCCACGCTCGACGACCTGGCGGTGCTCGACTTTTCGCGGGTTGACCAGGTCAACGGACCGATCGCGGTGGAAGGCGCCGAGCCGGGCGACACGCTGGAGATCGATCTGCTCGACTTCCAACCCGCCGACTGGGGCTGGACCGCCAGCATCCCCGGATTCGGGCTGCTGGCGGAGGACTTTCCCGATGCGGCCCTTCGGATCACGCGCCTGGGCGACGGCCCGGCCGAGTTCCTGCCGGGGGTGCGCATCCCGCTTGCGCCGTTCTGCGGGGAGCTCGGCGTGGCGCCGCCAACCGAGGGCGTCCACTCCACCATTCCGCCCGACGTGTGGGGCGGAAACATGGACACGCGTCACCTCATTGCCGGCACGAAGCTGTACCTGCCGGTGTTCGCGCCCGGCGGGCGCTTCTCGCTTGGCGACGGCCATGCGGCGCAGGGCGACGGCGAGGTGTGCGGCACGGCCATCGAGACACCGATGCGCGCCCGGCTGCGATTCACCGTGCGCAAGGACATCCACGTCACCGCGCCGGAGTTCCTGACGCCGGGTCCGCTGGCGCAGTCGACCAACACCGGCCCCTACTACGCGACCGATGGCGTCGGGCCGGACCTCATGGTCGCGGCCCGCGAC
>DASSCW010000100.1:0-3157 GCA_035697465.1 Candidatus Limnocylindria bacterium
GCTGGTGTAGTCCGCACTCGGGAGCAACGTTTGCGCTGTCCACGCTGCAACACGGACGGGACGCGGGTCATCGACTCCCGCGACCTGGAGTCGGGGAGCACCATCCGCAGGCGCCGTGAATGCGAGACCTGCGCCCATCGCTTCACCACCTACGAGCGGCCTGAAGGCGCGCGGCTGACCGTCATCAAGCGCGACGGCAGCCGGCAGGACTTCGATCGGACCAAGGTGCTCGGAGGGCTGCTGCGCGCCCTCGAGAAGCGGCCGGTCACCATCGCGCGCGTCGAGCAGGCGGCCGACGACATCGAGAGTGCGCTCCGGGCCCGGGGCGAGCAGGAGGTGACCTCCAAGGAGGTCGGCCGCCTGGCGACGGAGTCGCTGCGTGACATCGACCAGCTGGCTTACATCCGGTTCGCGTCGGTCTATCACAGCTACGAGGACATCTCGACTCTGAAGCGCGAGGTCGACCGCTTGATGCGGCAGCGCACCTCCGAGGAGTAGCGCTCGGCGTGGTCCTCTCTGATCGGGACATCCGAGCCGAGATCGAGGCCGGCCGGATCGTCATCGACCCCTACGTGCCGGAGGCCGTGCAGCCGTCCAGCATCGATCTGCACCTCGATCGGCGGTTCCGGGTGTTCAGGAACAGCCGCTATCCGTATATCGACGTGCGCGAGGAGCAGCCGGAGCTGACCGAGCTGGTCGAGATCGGCGAAGACGATCCATTCATCCTGCATCCAGGAGAGTTCGTGCTCGGCTCGACGCTGGAGCGGGTGGCGCTGCCGAACGACGTCGTCGCCCGGCTGGATGGCAAGAGCTCCCTCGGCCGCCTCGGCCTGCTGATTCATTCCACCGCCGGCTTCGTCGATCCCGGCTGGGACGGCAACCTGACGCTGGAGCTGTCGAACGTCGCCAACCTGCCGATCACCCTGTATGACGGAATGAAGATCGGCCAGATCAGCTTCCAGCGGATGAGCTCGCCGGTCGACATGGCCTACGGCGACGCCCGCCTGGGCAGCCGATATCGCGGCCAACGTGACCCGACTGCCAGCCTGTACCATCGCGACTTCGAGCGAGGGCGGATTCGCCGCTGACCCTAGAGGCCCCCCGAGTGCCCGAGCCCCTGTACGCCATCACGCCAGCCGACCAGGCACGCGTTTTCGCCGGTGATGTCCGGGTCCGCGTGCTTCGCGCCGGCTGGTTCCGGCCCGATGCCGGCGGGTTCTTCGGTGTGGTGCCGAAGGCCCTCTGGTCCCGCTTCACCGAGACCGATGACCGCGGGCGGCTGCTCCTGCGCCTCAACCTGCTGCTGATCGAATCGGCCGGCAAGCGCGTACTGGTCGAAACAGGAACCGGCGTGCGGATGAGCGATAAGGACCGCGACATCAAGGGCGTGGAAGGCGGGGACCCGGCCGCCGCGCTCAAGGCCGTGGGCGAAGATCCGGCGCGCATCGATTTCGTGGTCGTCAGTCACCTGCACTACGACCACGCCGGCGGCCTGGTGGACGCGTCGGGACGGCCCAACTTTCCGCGTGCCCGCTACGTCGTCCAGCGCGACGAGGCGGAGGCTGCGCACGGCGACGAGCTGCGCCTCGCCGGCCTCATGGAAGGCGAGCAGCTCGACCTGATCCGTGCCGCCGGTCAGCTGGCCGAGGTGAGCGGCGAGGTCGAGATGGTGGCCGGCGTCAGCGTGCTGCGCACGGGCGGCCACACGCGCGGCTCGCAGGCGGTCCTGATCGGTGCCGGCAACGGTGGCGGTCGGGCGGAGGACCCCCGGGACCGTGCCATCTTCTGGGGCGATCTGATTCCCACCCGCTGGCTGCTCCCCGTGCGCTGGACCAGCGCCTTCGACGATTACCCGATCGACGCGGTCGAGGTCCGCAACGAGCTCGTGCGGCGCGCTGCCGAAGAGGGCTGGTGGTGCTACTTCACCCACGATCCGGGTGAGCTGCCGGTCCAGATCGAGGTCACCGACAAAGGGAGCTTCCGCGCCCGGGAAGGCTGACCTCGGTATGATGGGGCAGCCCGCTGAAGCCCCTCAAGAACGAGGTTTACCTTGATTCGGAATGCCCCGCGCCGCACACTGCCGGCGCTCATCGTCCTGCTGGCCCTCGGGGTCGCAGCCTGCTCATCTGCCGCGTCGGTCACACCACTGCCATCCGGAGACGAGCCGCCGGCCAACTGCCCGCGCGTCGAGGACGGCGTCATCGACCTGTCGGCGCAGGACCTGCAGTTCAGCGCGCCGTGCATGGTCGCCATCGCCGGCGAGGCGTTCACGATCCACTTCACGAACAACGACACCCAGCCGCACAACGTTGCCGCCTACGCGGACTCCTCTAAGGCCAATGAATTCATGCGCGGCGAGGTCATCAGCGAGGGCGACTCCGTCGACAGCGAGGTCGAGGCACTGGACGAGGGCACCTACTACTTCGACTGCCAGATCCACCCTGAGATGAATGGGACGCTGTACGTGGTCGCCGCCGAGGCCTAGCGGCTGAGGCGGCCCGATCTACCGGGCATTTCTTCACCCGAAAGCATGGTCAGGTGTCCGCTTGCGCTTCTATCGGGCAACTGGAGCCTACGGCGCTCCGAGGAGCTCGCGCAGGATCGCCTGCATCCTCGCGGGCTCCAGCTGCCCGATGACCTCGCGCACGACTGTCCCCTGCGCGTCCACGAAGAAGTGGCGCGGCAGGCCGTCGGTGGCTGCCCAGCGGTAGTAGTTGTCGAGCGACGGGTCCAGCAGGATCGGGTAGCGGATCCCGTATCGGTCCAGGAAGGACGCGACCGACTCCCGCGACTCGCCCCAGTCAACGCCCAGGATCAGGAGCCGATCGCCGTATGCCTCGCTGAGGCCCTGCATGGCCGGCATCTCGGTCCGGCATGGCTCGCAGCTGGTCGCCCAGAAGTTGACCCACGTCACGCGTCCGGCGCCATCGGCCAGGGACCAGGTGCGACCCGCAAGGTCGGCGGCCGAGATCGACGGCGCCGGGCGGCCGACCAGGCTGGTGTCGGTGCCGTTCGGCGCCCCGCGCAGCAGCGGGATCGACGCCAGGAACCCCAGGCCGATGCCCACGGCCACGATCAGGGCCAGCCAGAGAAGGCTGCCGTGGCGCGCGCGCATGAGCTTAGGAATCCCGCAGCAGCGCGCGAAGGTCCGGTCCGG
>DASSCW010000101.1:0-5407 GCA_035697465.1 Candidatus Limnocylindria bacterium
CGGGTAGTAGGTGCCGCCCTTGACGGTCGCGTCGTTGGCGACGATCACGCACTCGACGCCCTCCACCAGGCCGATGCCGGTCACGATGCCCGCCGACGGGGCGTCGTCGTCGTACATGCCGCCGGCCGCCAGGGCAGAGAGCTCCAGGAAGGCGGAGCCGGGGTCGATCAGTCGATCGACGCGCTCGCGGACCGGCAGCTTGCCGCGCTCGCGATGCCGGGCGATCGAGCGATCATCGCCACCGGCGCCGCGGGTGGCGACCGCCGACTGGCGCTGGCGGAGTTCGTCGACCAGCGCGCGCATGGCGCTCGCATTGGTGGCGAACGACGGAGCGGAGGGATCCAGGGCGGATCGCAGGACGGCCATGAGGTGCCGCGATTATGGCCTCGCGATGCGGCCGCGGGCGACCGGATGAGGGCGGCGGCCGGGGCGGCTACGCCAGGGTGACGAGCGGAACCATCTGCGAGATGTGGGCGGTGTTCACGATGACGACGCTCACCACGTGCTCGAAGGGCGGTTCACCGTTGTGCAGGAGGTACGCCTCGGTCAGCGGGAGGAAGCGGGGGCCGTGCAGCAGCAGGTCCGGTCCCGGCTCCGTGCCGGGCGACATGTGGAGGTTGCCGGTTACGCTGAAGGGGCCGGCCGAGAGGGCCACGCGTCGCAGCTTGCGATGCAGACGCAGCTGGCGCGAAGCGCGCCACTCCGGCGGCATGGCCAGGATGAGCTGGTCGGTCATCAGCGACTGCCACTCGCCCGCCTCATCGAGGCTCGGAGTGGCGCCAAGCGGCGCCTCGATCGGTCCGGGGCTCGGCTGCCACAGGCGCAGCTCGTCCTGCGCGTTGAGCAGGTCGGTCACGCGGCGCCCATTGGCGGCGATCCAGCCGACGACGCGCGTATCAGCGGTGTACAGCTCGATCGGCGCGAGGTCCGGCGCAACCGCCATCGCACTCGAGCCGGCCGTTGCCGTCGCTCCGCCGCCGCGGCGCCAGTTCCAAAAGGTCACGTGGATCCCCATTCAGTACCGGCCGCGGGGGCAGCTCGCGGCTCGTGCAACGCAGGCTACGCGCCGCGACGCGCGACACCAAGTGCCCGAGAGTACTAGGCAGGGCCGTTGCCGCCGAGCACCGAGCAGGACCCTGCTACCGTGCGGCCATGATCGAATTCGACGACTTCGCCCGGGTCGACATGCGGGTCGGTAGGATCGTGGCGGCGGAGCCATTCCCCGAGGCGCGCAAGCCCTCCTACCAGCTGCGCATCGACTTCGGCCCGGAGATCGGCGAGCTGATGAGCTCCGCCCAGCTGACGGTCACCTATCCGGATCGGGCGGATCTGGTCGGCCGGCAGGTCGTCGCCGTCGTCAACTTTCCGCCGCGTCGGATCGCAGGCTTCGCCAGCCAGGTGCTGGTCCTCGGTGCGATGGGCGACACCGGCGACGTGTGGCTCCTGGGACCGGATCCGGAGGCGCCTCTCGGTTCGCGCATCGGCTGAGCCGATGTCAGACTCGACGAACCGATGACCGAACCGACCGCGGGCCTGCAACTTGGTGTCGCGCCGGATGGCATGCCGGATCCGCAGGTGGCACCGCCCCAGGTGGCGCGCAGCGGCGACCCGTTCGCGCGGCTGCGCATCCTCCATCACCTGGCGCGTCTGCCCCGCAACGTGACGCTGCCGCTGCGCGCGGTGGTCGACTCGCTGAACGCCGCGTTCCTCGACTGGTACTTCAGCGAGAAGGTCGTGCTGGCCGAGCTGGTCCAGCTGCAGGCCAATTGGGCGATCAGCTTCCACGGCGAAGATCGGATCGTCCTCGATCGCAACGAGCGCGGCCACACGCTGCTCGTGGTCGACTCAACCCGCATGTCGGCCTTCCTGGTGGCCGAGGGGCGGCGAGCGGCGGACGAGGCGGACGACGAGCTGCGACGCTTCACGCTGGGTGACGGGCTCTCGCCGGACAACTGAGGCGGGTCAGACCCGGTCGGCGTCTCCGGCTGACTCGCTGGCGGCCAGCGTCATCGGGCGTTCAGGGATCGACTCGTCGTCGACGATCGGGACAGGCGTGCGGCGCGGGCGGGGCTGGAATGGAGAGGTCTCGGGAATGACGGGTCCGTCCTTCTCCTCGAGGCTGCCGCCTCGATAGGCTTCCCAGACGGCCATCACCGTGTCGCGGTGGGGACGGATGCGGCAGTGCTCGTCGCGGTTGCCCATCTCGTCGCAATAGCCGAGCGGGATGCACTTCGGCGCCAGGAACGAGCCGAAGAACGGGCTGACCCGGAAGATCTCGTGGCGGATCTGCTTGAACAGCTGGCGGATCTCCCACTGGGCCATCGTGCAGAGACGCAGGCCGGACATGTGGATCAGCTGCCGCAGGTTCACGGTCATGATCAGGTTGGTCTGCATTGCGTTCGGGAAGATGAAGCGCGCGTCCTCGGCCGGCACCTCGGCCTGCAGCAGCTGACCGTAGAGATCCAGGTTGTCGTCGATCGCCTGCTGGAACCGACCGGCCAGGTCATCGGGCAGGTCGCCATTCGCGATCGAGTCGGGAACGGTGTAGTTGTCCCGCTTCTTGAAGCTGACGTAGCGCTGCGACTGCTGGTCGAAGGCGGTGCCGGCCCGATGGCGCACCAGCTGGTGGGAGAGCGTTCGGGTCACGCCGCTGATGGCGAAGGTGAAGTTCACGTGCTCGATCGTTGAGCCGTGGCCGGACTCCATGACCTTGCGGACCAGGCTCTGCTGCTTCTCGTCGGCGACCTGGCGGGACCCAGCCTTGTCCCAGATCTGGTCGGGCAGCTGCTCGGAGTAGCAGGTGCGGCACGCCGTGTAGATGATCGGCAGGTAGAACTCCTCGACGATCTCCTTGGTCGGGAAGATGAGGCGAGCGGAGAGCACGGGGGCAGTCGGCATGGTGAATCGAGGATACCATCGGATCCGGGCCGATGTGCCTCTTGTCCACAACATATTGCGGTGTGGATAACCACCAACCGCTATGTTGTGTGATCCGTTCGGTGGCTGGTCTCGGCCAGGCCGCGCCTTCGCCTTCGTATGTAGAGGCCGGCGGCCAGCGGCGAGATGGCGAGCCCGATCACGACCAGCAGCTGGAGAGCGGGAGGGGCACCGAGGTGCACTCTGCCGACCTCCCGCGTACGCCCCACTTCCTTCCCGTCGTGCGTCACCCCGATCGTGACCTGGAGGGGATCGTCCATGCCCGCGACCATGGTGAGTGCAGCATCTGTCGCACGGGCACCATCCGGGGGCCGTAGCGCCGCGCGATCGTGATAGATGACGCCTGGTTGCCAGCGCGAGGTGGGCCACGCCCAGTCGCATGGCTCGTGGTGGCTCGTCCAGGCGTCGACGATTCCACCGAGCGGAGCAGCCGACGGGTGGAGCCACAATGGCTCGGCAACTCGGTCCCGTACGCGCCAATACGTGTCGATCCAGATGAGCCCAGGCAGGTAGAGCCGCTCCTCGTCGATGCTGACGCCAACCAAGGTCATGGGTCCAATCTCGACCGGATCGATCCTTGCTCTTTCCGGCACCGCCGAGGTCGTGCAGGCGGCAGGCGGACTGGTGGCAGGCCGTGGCGGCGAGCGACGCTGCGGTTTGAGCACTTCCTCGGGAGTCCGAAGCATCCCTCTCGGGTCGGGCCGCAGGGCAATGCGACCACGATCGAGGCTGAAACGCCCGCCCAATGCCGCCGACATGGCCGTGACGTTGTCCAGGATTCGGTCCGCCTCGTGCGGCAATGCGCGGCGCGCAAACCCCGTCTCCGCAACGACAGGGATGACTTCCACGCCGACGAGCCCGGTTTCGCCGACCTCGAGTGAGAAGACTGCCGCATCGACCGGTCGGTCGAAGTCGGACAGCAGATGGGCGGCGTCATAGACGATCACGCCATCACCATGGACTTCGATTCCCTGGAGCGCATGCGCGTTCGTGCCGAGCACGGCGTCAGCCCCAAGCTCAACCAAGCGACGACCGAGCTCTCGTTGCGCGTTCGCCGGTTCCCCACTGAACTGCTCGCCCCAGTGGATTGCGAAGAGGGTGGCATGCGCGACCTCCCTCGCCTCTGCCAGCGATTCGGCGAAGTGGGCTTCCCACGCATGAATGTCTTCGACGTCCAGGTGGCAGGTCCCAGGCCCATCCTCTGCCGCGAAGTCCTCTTGCGTAGCGTCAGCTGAGAAGAGGGCGATACGGATACCCGCGCCGGCATCCAGGAACACCGGCGCACAAGCTTCCTGCCGGGTCGAGCCGCTGCCGACCCGCGCGATGCCCATCCGCGCAAGGTGTTGATTCTGCTCGAGCAGCGCGCTCGTGCCGTAATCGCCGGAATGGTTGTTGGCCGTGGCGACGGCATCGATGCCGGCTGCGGTTAGCACCGAGAGGGTCTCAGGTCGGGCGCGGAAGTGAAACGGCGCCAGCCCGCCCTTTTCCGCCCTCGTCAGAGCGTGTGTGGTGGCAACACTCTCGAGGTTCGCGATCGTCAGGTCGGCGGACCGGAGTTCGCCGATGTCCTGGAGCAGCGTCTCCGCGCCCCGGTCCCGCGCATACGCATTGATAGCGCCGCCCAGGATGATGTCACCCGCGAACACAATCGTGCGCGGCGCGGTGCGATGCCCGGCGCCGGCTGCCGAAGGCGAAGCGAACAGCGCAACGCAGACCACCAGGGCCAGGAGAAAGAGACCAGTCGGGCGGGGGATCAAGAGGTGGGTGGCGCCGACTCTCGACACATTGGTGCCATGGCCAACGATGCTACCGGAGCTTCGCGATGGCCGCAGATCGGCCCCCCTGACGCGAGAGCGGGGACGCTACGCCCGCCGTCGGTCCGGCGGGTTGCCCTGCGATTGGCCTGGATCGCCGCCCTGGCCCGCCCGTTCCTCCAGGCGGATGAACCCGTGCTGGCGGTCGAAGGCGATGCGGTTCCCGCCGGCGGCGCGAGCGGAGGCAAGAGCCTCATCGGCCGCCGCCAGCAGCTCATCGGCGGTGAAGGCCATGCCGGGGCGCATGAACGCGACGCCGATGGACACCGCGATCGTCATCTCGCCGGCATCCGTTGCGATCGGCCGGGAAACCAGCCGGCGAAGGAGTGCATCGGCGAAGACGGCAGCGCCACGTTCGTCTGTGTGGGGCAGGATTGCCACGAAACTATCGCCCCCCACGCGGCCCAGCGCATCGGCCGCTCGCATCCGCAGCCTGAGCCGCAGGGCGAGCTCGCGCAGCACCGCGTCGCCGATGGCCAGCCCGTGCTCGTGGTTGAGCTGGGCGAATCCGTCGACGTCGAGCAGCACCACCGCGACCGGGTGGGTGTAGCGCTGGGATTCGGCCGCCTCGATGGTCAGCCGCTCGAGCAGCGCGCGTCGCGTCGCCACGCCGGTCAGCGGATCGCTGGCCGCGGTGCGCGCCAGCTCCTCGCGCT
>DASSCW010000102.1:0-9400 GCA_035697465.1 Candidatus Limnocylindria bacterium
CCGTGATGGCAGGGTGCCCTAGCGAAAGAGTGCCGGCGCTCAGGTCAAGCGATTGTGTCGCTCACGGGTCTGATCTTCACCACGGAGCGCGGGACGGCTCTCGATAGCCGCAACGTCACCCGGTATCTGCAGCGCCACCTAGACCGACTAGGGCTGCCCCGTCAGCGGTTCCACGATCTGAGGCATGCGTTCGCCACGCTGATGATCGAGTCGGGAGAGGATCTTGGGGTGGTGAGCCGCATCCTCGGCCATGCCGATCTCTCGACCACTGCCGATGTGTACGCCCACCTGACACCCGCCATGCTCGATCGGGCTGCCGACCGAATGAACACCATCCTGGCGGGATAAGGGCTACAGATTGGGCTACGCGTCCAGCGAGAGGCCCCTCCGGCTCAGCCGTGAGGGGCCTTTTCGTGCTCAGGTGAGTGGTCGGGGCGAAAGGATTCGAACCTTCGACCTCCTGAACCCCATTCAGGTGCGCTACCAGACTGCGCTACGCCCCGACCGCTGAAGTCTACGACACGCGGTTGCCCTCTAGGTCTCGGCGTCCAGGATCACGCCCCTCAGGCGGCCGTTGGGGTGATGCACGCCTTCCAGCTGGCCCCGCTTGGCACGACGTCGGATTGTCGCGACGCTCACGCCCAGCCGCTCCGCGGCCTCTGTCAACGGGACTTCGCCAGGCTGTCGGGAGTCCAGGTCCAGCCGCTTCGCCACGATAGTGGCGTGGTGTTGTCGCTCCTCCGGATCGGAGATCCAGCGCCGCTCGAAGGCATGGCCATGGAATCGTCGTTTGCCTACGGCAACGGTGCGGTCGCGCTTGGAAATCACCCCAACCGCGATCAAAACAGCTCCGATCACCGCCGACATCGCGCTGAGTACGGCGATGGCGATCCTGCCGGAAATCTTCCTCACCCGGCGCTCTCGCTCAGACACTACGGCCGCGCACCGGCCAGCTCGTCCTTCAGCTCTCTTCCCATCAGCTCCGCGACCGCCGCCATAGGCGGCCGTTCGTCGTGGATGACGGCTGCGACCTGCTCGGCGATCGGCAGCTCAACACCGTGCGTGGCCGCCAGGGCCAGCGCCCCGCGCACGGTGGTCACGCCCTCGGCAACGCCGTTGAGCATGGGCTCGGCATCGGTCCAGGCCAGCCCGGACCCCAGCAGCTCGCCCGCGCGACGGTTGCGCGACAGCGGACTCATGCAGGTGGCGATCAGGTCGCCCACGCCGGCGAGACCCGCGAAGGTCAGCTGATGGGCGCCGGCGGCGACGCCTAGCCGCGTCATCTCGGCCAGCCCGCGGGTGATGATCCCTGCCTTCGCCGAATCCCCGAAGCCCAGGCCGTCGACCATGCCGGCGGCCAGCGCGACGACGTTCTTGAGCGCGCCGCACAGTTCGACGCCGATCACGTCCGGGTTGGTGTAGACGCGGAACCGGTCAGACGCCAGCACGGACGCCATCTCAGCCGCCAAAGCGGCATCTTCCGATGCGACCACGCTACCGGCCGGCTTGCCCTCCGCGATCTCCCTGGCCAGGTTTGGGCCCGATAGCACCGCCACGCGGCGGCCCGGCAGCTCCTCGGCCAGCACCTCGCTCATCCGCCGATGGCTGCCCTCCTCGATCCCCTTCACCAGGCTGAGAAGCGAGGCATTCGAATCGAGGTGGGAGGCCAGCCTGCGAATCGTCTCGCGCAGGTGGGCCGATGGAACGGCGACCAGGTAGAGCCGATGCGGCTCGGCCAGGAACGAGGTATCGGTCGCGACGCGCACGTTCGGCGGAAAGATGACCCCGGGCAGGTAGCGCCGGTTCTCTCGATCGTTGGAGAGCTGCTCGTTCGCTTCGTTGGTGTGCGCCCAGATCGTGACCGGCCGCTGCGCGGCGGCGAGGCGGACGGCCAATGTCGTCCCCCACGCGCCGGCGCCGATGACCCCGATCTGATCCGTCACGGGCGGCGCTCTCTATTCGACAGCGATCTGCTCGCGCTCCGGAGCAGCGGCTGCGCTTGACTCGTCCATTTTGGCAATCCAGTGGTCGAGATAGCTGCGCGCCGCCATCAGCTGCTCGCGCCCGGCGGCCTTCATGTGTTTGCGCGTCGCCTCCGGGAAGAGGTCGCGCATCACGGCCCAGAAGGCAGTCTCAATGCTCTCGCGGCGCTCGCCACCGCGCAGCCGGCGCTCCAGCGCTCCGATCCGCGCCTCCAGCTCATTGGTTTGGGGTCGGTCATCCACGTGTTCCACCTCCATTCGTGTTGCGCGGCGGGGCCGCGAATCGGATCTTGAGGACATGGTCGTCGAACTTGGCGCCAAGCGTCGAAGCGTCGATCAACGCGCGCGGCAGGACATAGTTGCGGCGCCACCCGCCAACATCGATCACGATCTCATCCGCGTGCCGGGACAGCGAGATCTCCTCCTTGTCCGCGAACGGAAGCTCAACGCTCAGCACGAATTCGCCGTCTTCGCGCACCACCGAGTATGGCCGTCCACGGTAGTACGGCATGACCGGATCGGTGTCTTCGTAGAGGGCTTTGCCGAGCTCGCGCAGCATTGGAAGGCCAACCACCTCGCGGTCGAAGAATGGCGCGTGGCGCACGGGAATCGGCGCGAACAGCTGCGCGACCATGGGCGCATAGCGCTGCTGCGCTTCGTACCAGCCGCGGAAGTATTGCCACGACTGGTCAGGAAGGATGCGGTTGGCTACGACGAGGTCGGTCGGATAGCCATACAGGTGGAAATAGGTGAACGAGCGTTGTGCCTCCTTGATCACCACCTGCTCCAGCGTGAGCACCACCCGAACTGACGTCCGATCCGGGTCGATCAGCAGGTCGTGCATGTGCTCCAGCTTGCGGAAAAGCTCCTCGCCGGCATCGAACACGTCGCTGCCGGGCATCGGCATGCCGACCACGCGCTGGATCAGCGGACCGGTCAGCTTCGAGATGCGCCTGCCGATGGGCTCGATCTTCTCCATCCACCAGCGCGCGGCGTCGGGGAGCGAGAGGAGGCGCAGCGTCTCGCCGGTGGGTGCGGCATCGACCACGATCACGTCGTAGTCTCCCGAGTCGTGGTGCTCGGCTATCCACAGCAGGCTGCCAACCTCGTCCATGCCGGGGAGGACCGTCATCTCCTCGGCCATCACGTCGTCGAGGCCGCGCCAGCGCAGCACGCTGGCGGCGTAGCCTTGGATCCGCCCCCAGTACTTAGCGACGTTGTGGAAGACCTCCGACTCCTGCCCCCACAGGTTCGGCGCGATCTCCGTCGGCTCCGGGCCGAGCTCTATGCCGAAGGCGTCGCCCAACGAGTGGGCGATGTCGGTCGACAGGATCATGGTGCGCAGGCCGCGGTCGGCGGTCGTGAGCGCGGTGGCGGCCGCCACGCTCGTCTTGCCCACGCCGCCCTTGCCGGTGTAGAGGAGGATGCGGGTCACTCCGCGAGCATAGCCCGCCGAACAACTGGGCTCCTGGCCGCGGGACATCGCCATGGCCCGATGTTCCGGACCAACCCCTTGACATTCGCTCCGCACGTGGCACTATTACGTCGCGCGATATATCGCCTATCGTAAGGACGTAAGGATGGAGATGAAACGCCTTCCCGAGCTGGGGCGGTTCGCCGAGCCGGCAATGCTGATCCTGGTAAGCCTCAGCGAGGGACCCAAGCACGGCTACGCAATGATGTCCGACATTGAGGCTGGCACCGGCCGGCCCATCGGCCCGGGAACGCTTTACGCTGCGCTCGCGCGGCTCGAAGCTCGCGGCGTGGTTGAGCCACTCGCCCCCGTCGACCGGCGACGGCCCTACCGGCTCACGGCGCTCGGTGCCACGGTCCTACGAGAGCAGCTGACCGAGCTCTCGGCGTTCGCCGCACTCGGCCTGCGGCGTCTCGCGGAGTACCGGGGATGAGTCGCCTTGTGCGGCTCTACCCGGCCGCATGGCGCGAACGTTACGGGGACGAGCTCACAGCGCTCCTTGAGGAACGCCCGGCCGGCCCGTTCGACGTCCTCGATCTGCTGCTCGGCGCGATCGATGCGCATCTCCACCTGCGCGGCCTCGGCAACCGCTTGGAGCATCGAAAGGGCATTCCAATGTCGCTACGCCTTTCCGGGCTGGCCGCCATCGTCGGTGGCGGGCTTTGGTCCACGTTTTTCGTCATGGTTAGCTTCGCGTACACCGGAATGGATCTCGACATCGCCTGGTTCCCCGTCGTCCTTGGCGCCGGCGTGCTGCTGCTTGCTGCCCTTGCCGGCCTCTCGGCATTCGAGTTTCGCGACCATCCGCGATGGGTCTGGATCGCGTTCATCGTCCCGGCACTCGGGATCGGCCTGGTGCTGGCGGCTCTGCTGAGAACCCTCGTAACCGGCGATTGGACGTACGACGAAGGAAGCCTTGGCGCGGCGATCCTCTACGGCGGCCTGCTGCTCATTCTGGTTGGGTCGATCGTATTCGCGGCTGTCTCCTGGGATTCACACGGCCTCCGGTTGCTTGGCACGATCGCCATTGCCGGCGGAACGCTGGTCACGCTGCCAGCGCTGTTCGGCCTGCTTCCGCCAATCGGGCTGATCGTCGGCGGGATCCTGTTCGGAGGTGGCTGGATCACAGAAGGCGTCGACGCGGTTCGGAACGATCGAAGCGTGGTTCGGGCGCGTTAGGCCGCGCCCGCCACATCTTCGTAAGCGAGCGGCCGGATCCGCGCTGGTCAGCGACGGCGACGCCCGGCAGCCGCCCGACGCGAGCGCGGCCGCGCCGATCGGCGCGCCGCTTCCGCGGACTCACGCGCTCGGAAGATCAAGCGGATCGGCGTTCCCAGGAAGCCCCACTCGTCCCGGATCCGATTCTCAAGGTAGCGGCGATAGCTGAAGTGGATGAGCTCCGGGTCGTTGACGAAGATCACGAAGGTGGGCGGCGCCACCGATACCTGGGTCGCGTACAGCACCTTTCCGAGGCGGTTGCGGACGTGTGACGGCGGATGCGCGCGTACCGCATCCGTGATGACCTTGTTGAGATCCGCGGTCGGGACGCGCCGATACCGCTCGTCGGCAACGCGGCGCGCCTCCCGCAGGATGCGCTCCACTCGCTGGCCGGTCTGCGCTGAGGCGAACACGATGTCCGCCCAGGCCAGGTAGGGCGCCTCACGTCGAAGGACCTTGAGCCAGGCGTCCGCGGTGTGGCCGTCCTTCTCGACCACGTCCCACTTGTTGATGACCAGCACGATCCCCTTGCCCGCCTCCAGCACGTACCCCACCACGTGCGCGTCCTGCGCGGTGTAGCCCTCGATCGCATCGGTCATCACCACGGCGACGTCCGCGCGATCGATCGCCTTCATCGAGCGCAGCACGGAATAGCGCTCGATCCCCTGCTGCACCGATCCGCGGCGCCGGATGCCGGCCGTGTCGACCAGCACCATCGGCTCGTCATCCACCATGACCGCGGTGTCGACGGGATCTCGCGTTGTGCCGGGGATGTCCGACACGATCATCCGCTCCTCGCCGAGCACACGATTTACGAAGGTCGACTTGCCGGTGTTGGGCCGGCCGACGATCGCCACCCGGGGTGGACCGATCTCGGTCTCGGCCAGCTCCTCGAGATCCT
The DNA here is from genome assembly GCA_035697465.1 of Candidatus Limnocylindria bacterium. Lineage (GTDB taxonomy): Bacteria > Chloroflexota > Limnocylindria > QHBO01 > QHBO01 > DASSCW01. Next base: position 5,576 of record DASSCW010000102.1, read on the forward strand.
CCTCCGAGATCTCTTCATCGGTCCAGGCCGATGCGTCCGCCTCCGCCTCGGGCGGGAGAGCCTCGACGATCAGGTCCGCCAGGTCACCGGTGTTTCTACCGTGCTGGGCGCTGACCATGATGCTCGGCTCCATGCCGAAGGCGAAGAACTCGCTGCCCTCCAGCTCCAGGCGAGGGTTGTCCGCCTTGTTGATGACGAGGATGGTCGGCTTGGCGGTGCGCCGCAGCCGATCGGCCACCTCGTGGTCGAGCGGCGCCAACCCGGCCGCGGCGTCCACCACGAACAGGATGACGTCCGCCTCCTCCATCGCCACCCGCGCCTGGTCTTGGACGCGCGCCTCGATGTGCGTCCCCGGATCGAGCTCGAGTCCGCCGGTGTCGACCACCCGGAATTCGCGGCCGTTCCACTCGCCGGTGCCGTAGACGCGGTCGCGCGTCGTGCCGGGCAGGTCCTCGACGATTGCCAGCCGCTCACCGATGAGGCGGTTGAACAGCGTCGACTTGCCCACGTTCGGCCGCCCGACGATGGCGACCACGGGGAGTGAGCGGGTGGGCATGTGCCCGAGTGTAGCCGTCAGGCGGCCGCGCTCCCCGCTGGCCCGCTAGGATCGGCGGCATGCGCATCGGGATCGTGTCGACCCGGCTGGCCGGCGTCGACGGGGTGACCTTCGAAGCCACCAAGTGGGAGACGGCGTTCGAGCGGATCGGCCACGAGGTCCGGCTCTGCGCCGGCGAGGTCGATGCGCTGCGTGCCAGCGCGCGCCTGATCCCGCCGATGCACTTCGCCTGGCCCCCGGCCGCGCGCGTCACGGCAGCCGCCTTCGATCCCGACAGCGACCCGGTGGCGGTCCGCGCCGAGATCGAGCGCCTGGCAGAGCTGCTCATCCCGGTGCTGGACAACTGGCTCGAATCCATGCGGATCGACGTCCTCGTCGTCGAGAACGCGTGGGCCATCCCGATGCACCTGCCGCTCGGCCTGGCGCTGCGCCGCATCGTCGAGCGGCGCGGGATGCTGGCCATCGGCCACCACCACGACTACTGGTGGGAGCGAGAGCGCTTCGCTCGTTGCGTCGTGCCGGAGCTGCTGGATGAGGCGTTCCCGCCGGATCTGCCGACCGTGCGCCACGTCAGCATCAACAGCCTGGCCGCCACGCAGCTGCTGTTGCGGCGCGGACTGGAGTCGATGGTCGTGCCCAACGTGTTCGACTTCGAGCGGCCGAGGCCGCGGCCTCATCCGGCGATGCGCCGCCAGATGCGCGCGGAGCTCGGCATGCAGGACGGCGGTCTCCTGGTCGTGCAGCCGACGCGGGTCGTCCCGCGCAAGGGCATAGAGCTGGCGATTGAGCTGGTTGGCCGCCTCCAGGATCCCGACGCGATGCTGCTGATCACCTCACCCGCCGGTGACGAGGGCCTCGATTACCTCGTCCAGCTCGAGCGCCAGGCGGAGCGGGCTAACGTCCGCCTGCGCTACGCGGCGGACCGCTTCGAGCCGGACCTGGAAGGCAAGCCGCTGGGGCCGGCGCACACGCTCCATGACGCCTATCTCGCCGCCGACCTGATCACGTACCCGAGCCTGTACGAGGGTTATGGCAACGCGCTGATCGAGGCGATCTTCTATGGCAAGCCCGTGCTTGTGAACCGCTATCCGGTATACGTGGCGGACATCGCGCCGCTTGGCCTGGAGTTCATCGAGATCGACGGCTCGGTCACCGATGAGGCGGTCGCCCAGGTTCGGGCGGTGCTCGCCAGCCCGGCCAAGCAGCGGCGCATCGCGGAGCGCAACTACGACATCGCGCGACGGCGCCTCTCGTACAAGGTGCTGCGCAGGCGCCTGCGACGCCTCCTCGGCGAGGTGACGGGCGGCGTGACTGGGGGCTAGTCGCGCCACGCCAACCGCCTGGATTCACGTCAGGTGCGCATTAAGGGCGGAAAGTGGTCCTTGCGGCATCTCGGATCACGCGAGGTGCGAATTTGCACGCTTCGCCGCGCATCTCGCATCGCCGATGGGCACTCGGTGTGAATCCGGCACGTTGGAATGTGAATCCACTCCTCTCGCGGTCCTAGCCAGCAGCACCTTCAAATCGCCAGGCGTGGAATGCATGGAAGGCGTCGAGATCTTGGCAGAGCTCCCGATCGGCGACAGGCGTCTCGAACTCTGCGTATTCGACGTCCGGCCATGGCAGTGCCAAGGCTGGCAAATGAATTTCAGCGAGCAGCGGATGCACACGAGATACGAGATCGTCGGCTGTAAGACTCGCGCGCGCATCGATTGCCGAGCAGTACAGATGCGCGAGCTCGGACATGTGGCTTAACGGCCACTTCCTCGTCGGGACCACTACGCCACTAGCGTGTAGATCCGGTCGCGGACTTCCTCCAGGTCGACCTCAGGCGTGGAGGTGCCGCCGGTGATGCCGATCCGCGGCTTGTCAGACAGCCAGGTGGCGTAGTCGGACGCCAGCTCGTCTGCATCAGCGACGTGGATCGTGTCCGGGCAGACCTCGGCGCACTTGACCGCCAGCTCCTTGGTGTTCGAAGAGTTCTTCCCGCCGACCACGATCATGGCGTCGACATCGGCCGCCAGGACGACCGAGTCGGCCTGCCGGGTCAGGGTAACCGGGCAGACGGTGTTGACCACGCGCAGGTCGTGGCATCGGCGCAGGCAGAAGGCGGCGAACTCCTCGAGCTTGTGCGGCAGGATCGTCGACTGCGAGAGGACGCCCAGCTTCTTGGTGTGCGGCACGCGCTCCCAGGTGGACCGATCCATGTCGTCAACCACTACGTGCTTCTCGCCGGCGTACGAGCGGACGCCCCTGACCTCCGGGTGGTCCTCGTGACCGATGATGCAGACCGTGTAGCCCGCCTCGGCCAGCTCGCGCGCGGCTTTCTGTGACTGGAGGACCCACGTGCAGGTGGCGTCGATGACCTCCAGCTCGCCCTCCTTGGCCCGCAGCTTCTCCATCTCGGTGGCGGGGACTCCGTGGGCGCGGATCACGAGCGTGCCGCCCTCGACCTGGTCGGCCAGGTCGGCGGTACGGATCCCGCGATCCGAAAGGTCGGCCTTGATGCCCGGGTTGTGGACCAGCTGGCCGAGGGTCGTCACCTCGTGGCCCTGCTCGCGGGCGTGCTTAGCCTTGTCGATGGCCAGGCGCACGCCGTAACAGAAGCCGGCGCGCTCAGCGATACGGACGTCGGGACGGCCCGAGACGGCGGTGGTCATGGACCAATTCTATCGAGCAGGCCCGGAAACGCAGGTTCGGAGCCTTAGACTGGCGGCGCGGTGACCGAGCGCCGACGTGATCCCTACGCCATCCTGGGGGTCGCTCGTGGCGCCACCCGAGCCGAGATCGGCCGCGCATATCGAGCGCGCGCCAAGCAGACCCACCCAGACGTCGGCGGCGTTCCGCCGGCCGCCATGCAGGACCTCAATTGGGCGTGGCATCTCCTCTCCGACCCGCGGCGCCGTGGCGAATGGGATGGCCTGCACCCGACGGCGTCATCCGCGGGTCACTGGAGAGCTGAGAGCCCGGTGGCGCCGCGGCCCCCTGAGGAGCCGCACTACGAGGGCTGGTCCGGTCAGCCCTCCTGGACGGCGAGCGGCGAGCCGTGGGCCGGAGCCGGCGCACCGACGGTGGGCCGAAGCGCGAGCGTCGGGTGCGTCGGCCTGATGCTGATCGTGGTGTTGATCGGCGCATTCGTGCTGGTCGCGGCGCTGACCCCGAGGTTCCCCGGGCCGTTCGACCGGGAAACGGAAGCGCAGCAGAGCGCCGCGCCCTAGGAGTCGGCCGCCTCGGCTCCCCAGCGCCCCTGCTGCTCCGCGGGCAGCTGG
>DASSCW010000103.1:0-6613 GCA_035697465.1 Candidatus Limnocylindria bacterium
GCGACATAGCCGTCCTGCTCGACGGTCCGGAGCCTGGTGACGCTGTTCGGGGTCGCCTCGATGACGCTCACCGGCACGACGGTCCCGTCGTCGCCGAAGAGGCGCGTCATTCCGAGCTTGCGCCCGATCAATCCTGCCGGCACTTCCTGTCAGTTCTCCCTTTGTAGACCGATGGACCTGGCCGCCCGACATCGGGCGGCCATGCCTCACATCTTGATTTCGATATCCACGCCCGCAGCCAGGCTGAGGCGCATCAGTGCATCCACCGTCTTGGTCGACGGATCGATGATGTCGATCAGCCGCTTGTGCGTTCGAATCTCGAACTGCTCCCGCCCGTCCTTGTGGACGAACGGCCCGCGGATGACCGTGTACTTCTCGATCCGGGTCGGCAGCGGCACCGGCCCGGCGATCGCTGCGCCGGTGCGCTGCGCCGTCTCCACAATCTGCTCGGCCGACTGGTCGAGCAGCTTGTGGTCGTACGCCTTCAGCCGGATGCGGATGCGCTGCTTGGCCATGGCCTTAGCCGATCACCTCGGTGATGACGCCGGCCCCGACCGTGTGACCACCCTCGCGGATGGCGAAGCGCTGACCCTGCTCGATCGCGATCGGCGTGATCAGCTCCACGTCGATGTTCACGTTGTCGCCGGGCATGATCATCTCGACACCTGCCGGGAGCTTGATCGCCCCGGTGACATCGGTCGTGCGCAGGTAGAACTGCGGGCGGTAACCCGCGTAGAACGGCGTGTGACGGCCGCCCTCCTCCTTGCTGAGCACGAGCACCTCTGCCTTGAACTGGGTGCCGGGCTTCACGCTGGAGGGCTTGGCCAGCACCTGGCCGCGCTCGATCTCCTCGCGCTCGATGCCTCGCAGCAGCAGGCCCACGTTGTCGCCGGCCTCGCCGCGGTCGAGGGTCTTCTTGAACATCTCGACGCCGGTCACCACCAGCTGGCGCGGCTTGTCCTGGTGGATGCCCACCAGCTCGACCGTGTCGCTCGTGTTGACCACGCCGCGCTCGATGCGGCCCGTGGCCACCGTGCCACGACCCTTGATCCCGAACACGTCCTCGATCGGCATCAGGAACGGCTTGTCGACGTCCCGCACCGGGGTGGGGATGTAGTTGTCGACCGCGTCCATCAACTCCTTGATGGAGGCGTAGTCCGGGCTCTCCGGGTCGTCGCTGCTCGACTCGAGCGCCTTCAGCGCGGAACCGCGGATGACCGGGATCTCGTCGCCCGGGAAGTTGTACTTGCTGAGGAGCTCGCGCACCTCCATCTCGACCAGGTCGATCAGCATCTCGTCGTCGACCATGTCCACCTTGTTCAGGTAGACGACCAGCGACGGGACCTCGACCTGGCGGGCGAGCAGGATGTGCTCACGGGTCTGGGGCATCGGGCCATCGGCAGCCGACACGACCAGGATCGCGCCGTCCATCTGGGCGGCGCCGGTGATCATGTTCTTGATGTAGTCGGCGTGACCCGGGCAGTCCACGTGCGCGTAATGCCGGTTGGCGGTCTGGTACTCAACGTGGCTGATCGCAATCGTGATGCCACGCTGCCGCTCCTCCGGCGCGTTGTCGATGCTGTCGAAGGCGCGGAAGTCCGCACCGCCCTGCAGGGCGAGGAACTTCGTGATCGCCGCCGTGAGGGTTGTCTTGCCGTGGTCGACGTGGCCGATGGTGCCGACGTTGACGTGAGGCTTGCTGCGGTCGAACTTCTGCTTTGCCATGGTGTGTCCTTCGTTGCTCCTTAACGTCCTAGCTCTTGGACTTCGCGATCAGCTCGTTGGCGAGGCTGGTGGGAACTTCTGAGTAGCGACTGAACTCCATTGAGTACGTCGCCCGCCCCTGGGTCATGCTGCGCAGCTCGGTGGCGTAGCCGAACATCTCGGCCAGCGGGACCAGCGCCCGGATCACCCGGGAGGTGCCGTGCTCGTCGATCCCGTCGATGTGCCCGCGTCGGGCATTCAGGTTGCCGATGACGTCCCCCATGAAATCCTCGGGAACCGTCACGTCCACCTTCATGATCGGCTCCAGGATGGCTGGGTCCGCCTTGGCTGCCCCGTCCTTGACCGCCATGCTGCCGGCGATCTTGAACGCCATCTCGGACGAGTCCACCTCGTGGAACGATCCGTCGATGAGCGTCGCCTTGAGGTCGATCATGGGATAGCCGGCCACGATGCCGCCGACCAGCGCTTCGCGGATGCCCTGCTCGATGGCTCGCCAGTACTCCCGCGGCACGGCGCCGCCCACGATCTTCGACTCGAACTCGACGCCGCTCCCCCGCTCCAGCGGCTCGATGGTGATCACGGCGTGGCCGTACTGGCCCTTGCCGCCCGTCTGCCGCACGAAGCGACCCTCGCCCTTGGCGTCCTTGCGGATCGCCTCGCGGTAGCTCACCTGTGGCCGGCCGACATTGGCCTGCACCTTGAACTCGCGCAGCATGCGGTCGACGATCACCTCCAGGTGCAGCTCGCCCATGCCCGCGATGCGGGTCTGGGAGCTCTCCTCGTCGGTGCTGACGCGGAACGTGGGATCCTCCTCGGCCAGCCGCTGCAGGGCGATCGACATCTTGTCCTGGTCGGCCTTGGTCTTCGGCTCCACCGCCAGCTCGATGACCGGCTCCGGGAAGCTGATGTTCTCGAGGACGATCGGCTTCGCCTCGTCGCACAGCGTGTCGCCGGTAGTGGTGTTCTTCAGCCCGACCGCGGCGGCGATGTCGCCGGCGCTGACCGACTCGATCTCCTCGCGGTGGTTCGCGTGCAGCTGCAGCAGGCGGCCGACGCGCTCCTTGGTGCCCTTGGTCGAGTTGTACACGTACGACCCGGTCTTCAGGGTCCCGGAGTAGACGCGGAAGAACGCCAGCTTGCCGACGAACGGGTCGGCGGCGATCTTGAAGGCCAGTGCCGCGAACGGCTCGGTGGCGTCGGTGTGGCGCGTGACTTCCTCGTTCGTCCGGGAGTCGAGGCCAGTGACCGGCGGCACGTCCAGCGGCGAAGGCAGGTAATCGATGACGCCGTCGAGCATCGGCTGGATGCCCTTGTTCTTCAGCGCCGAGCCGCACAGCACCGGCACCAGCTGGTAGGCCAGCGTGGCGGCCCGCAGCGCGCGGCGCAGCTGATCGGCGTCGATCTCCTCGCCCTCCAGAAACTTGTGGGCGATGTCGTCGTCGTGATCGGCCAGCGACTCGATCATCCGCTCGCGCCAGGTGGCGGCCTCATCGGCCAGCTCGGCCGGGATGTCGCCAACCTCGATCTGGTCGCCCAGGTCGCTGCCGTAGGTGATCGCCTTCATGTTGATGAGGTCGATCACGCCGCGGAAGCGGTCCTCGATGCCGATCGGGATCTGGAGCGGCACCGCGTTGGCGCCCAGGCGGTCCTTGATCATGTCGACCACGCGCCAGAAATCGGCGCCGGTGCGGTCGAGCTTGTTGACGAAGCAGAAGCGCGGCACGGTGTACCGGTCGGCCTGGCGCCAGACCGTCTCCGACTGCGGCTCAACGCCGGCCACGCCGTCGAACACGACCACCGCCCCGTCGAGCACGCGAAGGCTGCGCTCGACCTCCACCGTGAAATCCACGTGGCCGGGCGTGTCGATCAAGTTGATGCGATGATCGGCCCAGAAGCAGGTCGTGGCGGCAGCGGTGATGGTGATCCCCCGCTCCTGCTCCTGCTCCATCCAGTCCATGGTGGCGGCACCCTCGTGCACCTCGCCGATCTTGTAGATCTTCTTGGTGTAGAAGAGGATCCGCTCGGTCACCGTGGTCTTGCCCGCGTCGATGTGCGCGATGATCCCGATGTTCCGGGTGCGCTCCAGCGGAATGCTGGCGGTGGCCTGCCGGGTTGCCGTGCTGGTCATGGCCATCGAACGACTACCACTTGAAATGGCTGAAGGCGCGGTTCGCCTCCGCCATCCGGTGGGTGTCCTCGCGACGCTTCACCGCGGCACCGAGCCCGTTCGAGGCGTCCAGGAACTCCCCGGCCAGCTTCTCGGCCATGCTCTTGCCGTTGCGCTTGCGGGCCGACTCGATCAGCCAGCGCATACCGAGGCTGATGCGGCGATCGGCACGCACCTCGACAGGGATCTGGTAGGTGCTGCCACCGACGCGCTTGGGCTTGACCTCGATCAGCGGCATCGCGTTGCGCAGGGCGAGCTCCATGACCTCGACCCCGGCCCGACCGGCCTGCTTCTCGCAACGACCGATGGCATCCTCAAGGATGCGTGCTGCCAGCTGACGCTTTCCACCCTTCATCAGCTTGTTGGTGAACTGGTCCATCGTCAGCGCCGTGCCGACGAGCTGCTCGTCGTACTTGGCCTTGCGTGCGATGGTGGGACGGCGAGGCACTCGGCTAGCCCTTGCCCGGCGACTTCGCGCCGTACTTGCTGCGACCCTGGCGGCGGTCGCGAACGCCTGCCGCGTCGAGGGTGCCGCGCACGATGTGGTACTTCACCGCCGGCAGGTCACGGACCTTGCCGCCACGGACCAGCACCACCGAGTGCTCCTGCAGGTTGTGCCCGATGCCCGGGATGTAGGCGGTCACCTCCATCCCGTTGACCAGCCGGACGCGGGCGACCTTGCGAAGGGCCGAGTTCGGCTTCTTCGGGGTGCGCGTCATGACCTGCAGGCAGACACCACGGCGCTGCGGCGCGCCGCGACCCATGGAGCTCGTCTGCTCCAGGGTGTTCAGCGTGCGGCGGAGCGCCGGCGCCTTGACCTTCTTGCCTGCCGGCTTGCGGCCCTTGCGGACCAGCTGGCTGATCGTTGGCAACGAAAACCTCGCGTGATTCCGATGATCGCTGCCTCCACGCACGCACGGCGACCCTGCGGCGGGTCACTCAGTGAGCTTCAGCGGAGGGTGCCCTGAAGGGCACACACGAAGGCGCCCCGAACCCGGGACACCGAAGCGGGAGTATACGGTTCCACGCTCACGAGTGTCAAACTTGATCGCTCGTGCCGGCTCCAATATCGATGGCGCGAATCAACCTGATTGCGAGGCCCTCCGGACACCTCGGCTGATCAACGTCATGAATCGTCCGTGACGTCCCGATGGCCGTACGCCCGCATGGATGCACCGCACGAATATCTGCCGGTAAGCCACGGCACCCATAAGCGCAGGTGAGCTCCCGAGGGCCACCCGTCGAGGGCCTCGCGACGCCTTCTGCAGGGAGCGCATCAAGCGCGCCCCGGGCCTCCTCAGTAGTCCTGGGGAGCGTCTCCGCCGCTATCGAACGCCGCGACCACGACAAGTGGATCGTCGAGCTGGAAGTCGACGAACTTCGACACGCCAATGTCAGGGCAGGCGACCGGCAGCTCTGGCAGCTGGCCCTCGCTGATGGAGATCGTGAGCAGGCCTTCGTCATCCCGCTCTGCTGTGGCACCGGCCAGGGCGTAACAATCCTCCGTGCCGCCGACGTAGTAGGCGCTCAAAGTCAGCCCATCTGCCGACAGGCGGTAGCCGCTCACGGCGTGCAAGGTCGACCGCTGAACGCCTGCCACTGGCTCTACCTTGAGGCCATCCGCTGGCAGCTCGAGGTGGCCTGGCGGCGCGTCGGCGGCGGCGTCGGCCACGATTGGTTCATCCAGGGTAACCACGGCCGATTTGAGCACAGCCTCGGCGGTGCAGGCCATGCCGACGTGATCGCCGCGGACCCCCTCCAGCACGGTGATGATCGGCGTGCCGCGCTGCACCTCGACCATCACTTCCTTGAGGCCGAAGCAAGCGGTGTTGCCGCCCCACCAGTAGACCACCAGTGTCCTGCCGTCCGCGCCGATGTCGAAGTGGTCGACCGATTGGCCGCGCGCGTCGACGACGGTCGGGTCGGGCTCCTCGCGCAGGGCGCCGCCGATGACCGGTGGAGGATCCACTCTTCCCCCGCCACCACCACCGATCGGATCGTCGCCAGGGTTGGCGGGCGCGCCATCCACGTTGGAACCGTTGTCGGGTTGATCGCCGATCAGGGCGCGGCATCCGCCCAGCGCCAGCGCGATGCAGAGCAGGATCAGCGTCATTCTTCGCATGCGGGTGGGACGCGGGCGACGGCGCCGGAGTTCCTTCGTCGGATCGCGCAAGGGGTATCCATGCAGCGGTTGCATCTAACTTCGGTCAAGCTCGACATCGCGCCCCTCATGATGCGCCTGCCGCATGCAGCGTCGCTGAGGCTGTCGAATCATGGCCGGTGCGTCGCCATTTCAGGCCCGCGCTGCATGGATCAGACGATGCCGATCCCTAGGCTGCCGATCCCCGAGCTTAGAGGCAACCCCGGCATATCTGGATGGATGCCCGGCAGATGATGATGCCCGGTATACATGATGCCCGGCAGGTAGCGAAGGAGCGCCCGAGCTGGGCGCTCCTTCGAACGTACCACGTCGGCGGCCTACTTCTCGGCCGCGACCTCTTTCTCGGGTTCCTCGGTCAGCGCGTCGAAGACCTCCTCGGTGACCTCCGCCTCGATGGCCGGATCGTCGTCGGCGCCCATCAGCTCGGCGGCGTTCTCGCCCGCCGCCTCCGCGGCCGCCTCGGCCTCATCGGTCTCGATCACCCCATCGGCGTCCGCATCCGCGTCGCCGGTGAGGAAGGTCATAGCCGCCTCGCGCTCGCGGAGCGCCTCGGCCTCCTC
>DASSCW010000104.1:0-16719 GCA_035697465.1 Candidatus Limnocylindria bacterium
GGCGCCCCAGATGCCCCGAAGCTCCGCCTCCAGCTCCTCGTCTGACGCCCCGCCACGCAGCAGTCCACGCAGATCGTGGCCACGCGTCGCGAAGAGGCAGGTGTAGAGCTGCCCATCGGCTGACAGGCGCGCGCGGTCGCAGGATCCGCAGAACGGCCGGCTGACCGAGGCGATGACGCCGATCTCGCCATCGCCATCCAGATAGCGGTAGCGCTCCGCCACCTCGCCGCGCTTCGTCGGCGGCATCGGCTCCAGGGGAAATTCGGCTGAGACCGTTGCCAGGATCTCGTCCGCGGTCACGACGTCGTCCAGGCGCCAGCCGTTCGAGTGGCCGACGTCCATGTACTCGATGAAGCGCAGGATGCGGCCGGTGCCGCGGAAGCGCCGCGCCATCGGCAGGATGGCGTGCTCGTTCCAGCCCCGTTTTACGACCATGTTCAGCTTGATCGGGCCGAGGCCGGCGGCCTCCGCCGCCTCGATGCCCGCCAGCACGGCGGAGACCGGCACCCGCGCGTCGTTCATGCGGGTGAAGGTCTCGTCGTCATCGGCATCCAGGCTGATGGTGACCCGATGCAGCCCTGCTGCCTGCAGGGGCTTGGCCAGCGCCGGCAGCAGGACCGCGTTGGTCGTCAGCGTCAGGTCGTTCACGCCGGGGATGGCAGCCAGCTGGCCGACCAGCGCAGGCAGGTCCTTCCGCACCAGCGGTTCGCCGCCGGTCAACCGCACCTTCTCCACGCCGAGTCTCGTGAAGATCGCAACCAGTCGAACGATCTCGTCGAAGCTGAGCAGCTCCGCGCGCTCCAGGAAGGCGTGGTCCGGGCCGAATACCGCCCGCGGCATGCAATAGACGCAGCGGAAGTTGCAGCGGTCAGTGACGCTGATCCGCAGGTCGTGCAGCGGCCGCCCGAGCGTGTCGAGGGGACGGCTGAGCATCGGGAGCGGCTCCGGAATCACGCCGCTGATCGTGACAGCCGCCGCCTCGTCTGCCAAATTCGCCGGCCTGTCCTGCCGGCGGATCGATGTCATTGATCAACGGACGCATCTGACCCTTCTTGCGCCGCGGTGGATCGACGCTGTTCATCAGGCCGTGCTCGGGAGCCGCAGCGCGCCTTCGTAGATGCATCGGGTCAATACATACCGCCAGCTTGCTGATCCAGGGCGTCGACCGTGGCAGGATTGCGGCCGTGCCTGAACAACTTGCATCGATGCTCCGCGATGCAGTCGGTGACGCGCACGTCCTGACCGATTCCGATCTGCGTGCCAGCTACGAAACGGACTGGACCCGCCGATGGCATGGCGAGGCTGCCGCCGTCGTCCGCCCAGCCGATACCGACCAGGTCGCCTCGGTCATGACGGCCTGCATCGATGCGGGGGCGGTGGTCATTCCGCAGGGAGGCAACACCGGGCTGGTCGGCGGGTCGATCCCGCGGCAGAAGAGCGATCGCCCACAGGTCGTCGTCTCACTCACGCGCATGCGGGACCTCGAGGCGGTGGATGTCGCGGCCTCGGAGGTGACGGTTGCGGCAGGCGCCACTTTGGGTGCCCTTCAGACGCACGCGCGACAGGCCGGCCTCGCCTTCGGCGTCGACCTGGGGGCACGGGACAGCGCGACCATCGGCGGGATGGTCGCCACCAACGCGGGCGGCATCCAGGTGCTGCGGCACGGACCGATGCGCGCGCAGCTTATCGGCGTCGAGGCCGTCCTGGCCAACGGATCCGTAGTTCGGCGGCTACCCGGGCTGGTCAAGGACAACACTGGCTACCACCTGCCGTCGCTGCTTGCCGGCAGCGAGGGGACGCTTGGGATCATCACCCGGGCGCGGCTCCGCCTTTTTCCGCTGCGGGCGCGGCGAACCGTGGCGCTGGTGGGAATCGACGGTGCGGACGTCGCCGTCCAATTGACCGCCGGACTGCGGGGGCAGCTGCCGAACCTGCTTGCCGCTGAGCTGTTCTTCGACGAGGGGCTCCAGCTGGTCCTGCGCCACGCAGGTGGCGAACGGCCGTTCCGCGCTTCGCATCCTGCCTACCTGCTGATCGAGGTGGAGGGCACAACGGATCCCACGGACGAGCTCATCGCGGCGATCGAGGCGGCGGGGGACCTGGTCCGGGACGTGGCCATCGCATCGGATCAACCGGGGCGCGAGCGGCTGTGGCGTCTCAGGGAGCGGCACACCGAATCGGTCAATGCGGAGGGCATCCCGCACAAGCTGGATGTCGCAGTCCCGGTCGTCAACCTGGCGGCCTACGTCAGGCAGGTGAAGGCGGCGATCCTGGCTGTGGCCCCGGACGCATCGGTCTACCTGTACGGGCACGTGGGGGACGGGAACCTGCACGTGAACGTGGTGGGGCCGCCACCCGAGGACGAGGCGGTCGACGACGCCATCCTTCGGCTGGCCATCGCGATGGACGGGACGATCAGCGCGGAGCACGGCATCGGCGTGGCCAAGGTCAACTGGCTATCTGAGGATCGGAGCGCTGCTGACATCGCCGCGATGCGGGCCATCAAGCACGCCCTGGACCCGGCGGGCATGCTGAACGCTGGAGTCCTGTTCGCGGACTAGGGCAGGAAGATCAGCTTCAGCCCGGCGACCAGCAGCACCAGCGCAAGTCCTCGGCGAAGCCACGGCGCGGGGAGTCTGCGGCTGCCGAGCTCGGAGCCGATGATCCCGCCCACCGCGACCGCTGCCAGCCAGATGGGTATCGCGCCGGGAACGTTGCCGACCGAGGCGATGTTGCCGGCCAGGCCGGAGATGGAGTTGGCGAGGATGAAGATCGCCGAAGTCCCCGCCGCGAATCGGGTCCCGGCCCAGCCGGCCGCGAGGATCAACGGGGTCAGGAAGATGCCACCGCCGGTGCCGGTCAGACCGGCGAGCACGCCGATGACTGCCCCGCTCAGCACGGCCAGGGGGACGGGTGGACGCGGCGGGAACTCGTCACCGGCACGGGCGGCGGTCACGCCGAAACGGAACGCCGCGAAGATGAGCACCGCGCCGACCATGGGCCGGTAGACCTCCCCGGGCAGGGTGATGGCACCGCCGATGAACGCGGCGGGAATGGAGCCCGCAAGGAAGGGCAGAGCGGCCATCGGCCGGACAAAGCCGGCGCGAGCGAAACGCAGGCTCACGATGCTGGCCACCAGGATGTTGAGCACCAGCGCGGTCGGCCGCATCACGCCCGGCGCCACACCCACGAGGGCCATGATCGCCAGGTAGGCGGACGCTCCGGCATGGCCAACCATGCCGTACAACACGGCGGCGATCAGAAAGAGCGCCGCCAGGATGAGGATCTGATCCATGAGGCTCGGATGCTATCCGGCTAGTCTTGACGGGTGTTCGAGACCGATGCGGAGCTTGCCGAGCTCGACGCCCTCTTCAAAGAGCACATGGACAGGGCCAACCCGCACATGAAGGCCATCGTCACGCCGAAGCGGCGGCTGAACGCTCGGCAGGTGACGACCTACCTCACCGGCACCAAGCACGTGGCCCTCGCGACCGTGACCTCCAAGGGCGAACCCCGCGTCTCGCCGCTCGACAGCCTCTTCATCCACGGTCGCTTCACGCTCAGCACCGATCAGGTCGCCACCAAGATCGCGCACCTGCGCCGCAACCCCGCCTGCTCGGCGGTCCACATGGACGGCGACCGGATCGCCGTGGCAGTCAACGGCACGGTGGAGTGGATCCCGCACGAGCATCCTGATCACGATGAGATTCACGAGGCATGGAAGCGCCAGTACGAATCCGACCCATATGACTGGGGCGGCGTCCTCTTCTTCCGGATCCAGCCCAGTGCGATGTGGGCCTACGCCTTCCATCCCGAGGAATTCCCCGAGGGCTGACGGCTCAGCCGAGCTCTTTGTGCGCCTCGATGAAGAGCGTGCCCATCGCCCGTGCGATGGTCGGGAAGGCGTGGATCGTGTCGGCCAGGACGGAGATGGGCGTGGCGAGCTTCACCGCGAGGACCGCCTCATGGATCGTCTCGCTGACCGACGGTCCGGCCATGAAGGCGCCAACCAGGACCTTGCGCGAGCGGTCGACCACGATCGAGACGTGGCCATTCGTCTCGGTTGCCTGGCCCTTGGCGGTGTGCGACAGCGCGACCGTGTACTCCTTGACGTCCATCCCGCGCTCGCGCGCCTGCTCCAGCAGCAGGCCGGTCGACGAGGTCTCCGGATCGGTGTAGGTGGCCCGCGGGATGGCGGTGTGGTCGGGCTTCACCGATCCCCCGAGCGCGTTCCGGGCCGCGATTTCGCCCTGATAGTGGGCCGTGTGGGTGTGCAGCTCCGGCCCGGCCACGTCGCCGGCCACGTAGACGCTCGGCGCGATGCGCAGGTGGTCGTCCACGGCCACGCGGCCTTCCTCGACCTGGACGCCGATTGCCTCCATGTTCAGCCGATCGAATGGGATGTCACGCCCGATCGTCATCAGCAGCGCCGCCCCTTCGACCGTGCTGCCGTCCGACAGCTCGACGACGTGGCGGCCATTCGTGCCTGCCCGCGCTCGCACGCCGGTGGCGCGCGCGTTGAGGCGAATCTCCACGCCGTCGCGATCAAGGGATTCGGCGAGGGCTTTCGAGCTGCGGGGGTGTTCACGGTCGTGGATCCGATCCCGTGGGTGGACGATGGTGACCGGAACGCCATACCGCGCGTAAACCTGCCCGAGCTCCACGCCACTCGGCCCGCCACCGAGGACCACCACGCCGTCCGGCAGCTCCCGCAGCGACGTCCCCTCGCGGTTGGTCCAGTGTCCGGCTTGCTCGAGGCCCGGCAGGGATGGGATACGTGAGTGCGAGCCAACTGCCAGCACCACGGCGCTTGCCTCCAGCTGCCGCGTCTCGCCGGACGCATCCCGCACCTCCACGGTGAGCGGGTCCACGCCCGCGAAGCGCGCCTCGCCACGGATCGGCTCGGCACCCGCCTTGGTGAGGGCCTTCACGTGGCTCGTGTCGTCGGGGTAGTCGCGATCGACGCGGTTGATCATGTAATCGCGAAAGGCCGATGCCTTCGGCCATGGGTAGTCGCCGCCACCATGCTGCACCGCGGCCGCATGCAGCAGCGCCTTCGACGGCATGCACTGCCAGTACGGGCAGCCACCGCCAAACAGGTCGCGCTCGACGATTGCGACCGATGCGCCCAGCTCGCGACCCTCGTACGCAGCCGATTCGCCGGCGGCGCCGGCGCCGATGATGACGAGGTCGTATCGGTCCATCCGCGCAAGCATAGGCACCCTCTGGCGCCATGGCAGGTGGGCGCCTACAATCGCCGCCTCATGGTGTGCGCAAGCGATCTGCTCAGCCAGCTTGAAGGCGAGCCCTCGATTTGTACGCGGCGGGGTGCCGCCGCGTAATTCAGCCGCTGCGCGCCAGCGCAGCACCGTCCCTCGCACGCCACGGCCCCTCGCTCGGCAATCCCTGTGTCTCCGTACCCCGAATCGAGGAGCCTCTCATGTCATTCTTCTCACGACCCCTGACCATCGCCGCCACTCTCGCGCCGGCGGCGCGACCCGCCCCGGGCCGCTGGATCGATCCACGTGCCCAGCGGCTGGGCGCCGCACTGTCGGGCCTGACGCTGCTGATCGGCCTGGCGACGGGGGCATGGCCGATCGTGCCGGTCGTCGGCGTGATCATGGCCCTGTCCGCTGCCTACGGCACCCGCTGGTTCGCGTTCAGCCGTCCATGGCCGCTGGTCCGCGACCGGCTCAGGTTCGGACCATCCGAGCTGGAGCACGAGCTGCCGCCCCGCTTCGCGCAGGCGCTGGGCGCCACGTTCCTGGCGATCGGCAGCGTGCTCCTGGCGCTGGGCGTCACGCCGTGGGGCTGGCTAGCGGTGGCCGGCGTGGTAACGCTGCAGGGACTCCTGGCGGCGAGCGGGTTCTGCCTCGGCTGCCGCCTCTTCTTCCTTCGTTGGTACGTGCCGAGCCTCTTCGCCCACCTGGTGGGCCGGGGCGTGCGCCGCGAGGCACTGATCATGGTGGATCAGCCCTGAGCAGCCGCCTCGTTGGCCAGGCAACTGGTGCGGACCAGCGCCTCGATATCGGCGGTTGACACCGGCTTGTCCCGCACGCTGCCGCGGATGCTGAGCAGGTGGTCCGCCGTGAGCAGCACGACCGGCAGATCGGGAAACGCCCGGCGCAACAGGCGCTGAAGGTCCCAGCCGTCCATGCGCGGCATGCGCACGTCAGCCAGCACCACGCACGCGTCGGGGTTGTTCGTCGCGACGCCGATCGCCTGCTCGCCGCTGGCGGCGAGGTGCACATCCATGTCGACCGAGTGAAGCGCATCGGCGAAGAGGCGCCTGACGTTGACGTCATCGTCGACCACGATCACGACATGCCGGTGGCCGGCATCTCGCGTGTTGCGGGCCATGGTTCCCAGAGCCTGCATCGTCCGTGCCCACTCCCTCAGGCGGTAAGAACGACCTCGCCACCAATGAGCACGTGGCGCGGCGCGACCGCGCCCAGGCGCAGCGCGAAGGCGCCCTCGTGATCGGCGTCCCAGGCGACGATGTCCGCGTCGGCGCCCGGAGCGATCGTTCCGCGCCGCCCCGATAGCGCCAGCGCGGCGGCACCACCGGCGGTGGCGGCCGCGACGGCCTCCAGCGCGGTCATCTGGAGCGTCACGCAAGCCAGGCCGATCACCAGCGGCATCGCACCCCACGCGCCAAAGGTGCCGGCATTCGCATCGGAGGCCAGCGCCAGCGTGGCTCCGGCATCCAGCAGGCGCCGAGCTGGCGGGAGCCGATCGCGCATCACAAGCGCCGGTCCGGGGAGCAGCGTCGCGACCACCCCGGACCCGGCCAGCGCCTCCAGGTCAGGGCCATCCAGCTGCTCGAGGTGATCGGCGCTGGTCACTGCGAGCTTGGCCGCCAGGCCGCTCGCGCCGATCGCCGACAGCTGGTCCGCGTGGATGCGCAACGCGAGGCCGCTCGCCGCGGCAGCGCCCAGGATCCGCTCTGCCTCCGCCACGGTGAAGAATCCCTCGTCGCAGAAGACGTCGCAGAACTCTGCCAGGCCTTCGGCCGCGACGGCGGGAATCATGCGATCGACCACTTCGCCCACGTAATCGGCCACTTCCCCGGGTCGTGCATGAGCGCCGAGCAGGGTCCGCACCACGCGCACGGGTAGCCGCTCCGCCACGCGACCGATGACCCGCAGGTGGCGCAGCTCTTCCTCTGTGCTCAGGCCATAGCCGGACTTGCATTCGACCGTAGTGGTGCCGGCCGCCAGCTGTCGCCGCAGCCGCGCCTCGACAAGCTCCTCCAGCTGGGTGTCCGACGCGGCTCGGGTAGCTGCCACCGTGCGCAGGATCCCGCCGCCGGAGTACGGCTCGCCCGCCAACCGGGCCGCCGCCTCGTCCGAACGGTCGCCGGCGTAGACGGGGTGTGTGTGCGCGTCGACCAGGCCCGGCGTCACCAGTGCGTCGCCCAGTTCCAGCGTGTCGTCAGCGCGGGGCGCATCGTCTCGTGCCCCGACCCAGATGACCCCGCCGCGCTCGACCGTGATCGCCCACGGCCCTGGCCCTTCGTACGGTGCCGGGGTCAGGAGTCGGCCGCTGCCGCTGAGTAGGAGAGTGCCGTCTGGCATCGGCTCCACGATACTGGTCGGGCGGAACCCTTGACGGCTGCCAGGTGTAGGCATCGCACAGGTGGAGGGCCGTCCCCTGACCGACATCGAACTCATGGAGCGGGCGCAAGCCGGAGACCTGGCCGCCTACGAGGAGCTTGTGCGCCGATACGAGCAGCTGGCATTCCGGGCCGCCTACCTCGTTTGCGGGGACGCCGACGAGGCAAGCGACGCCGCCCAGGAGGGTTTCATCCGCGCCTGGCAGGCGCTGCCGCGCTTTCGGGCGGGCGCCGAGCCGCGGCCGTGGCTGATGCGGATCGTGGTGAACGCGGCCCGCAACCGGCGTCGTGGCACGGGACGTCGTGCCGGCCTTGTCCTCCGCGTTGCGCAGGATCGCCCCTCGGACGGTGCGGCCCCATCGCCCGAGGCGGCGGTCCTGGCCGGCGAGCGCCGTACCGAGCTGCTCGCCGCCATGGCCACCCTCCGCGAGGAGGACCGCCTCGTGCTGAGCCTCCGCTGGTTCGCCGAGCTGGGAGAGGTGGACATGGCCGCGGTGCTCGGCGTGCCGCGAGGGACCGTGAAATCGCGCCTGTCGCGCGCCCTGGAGCGCCTGCGCGGTGCGATGCGGGAGGTCGCCACCGATGACTGACCGCCTCTTGAACCGGGACGACCCGCTTCAGGCGGCCCTGGCGGACATGGCCAGGGTGATCGAGTGGCCGGACACCCCACCGCTGGCCGAGGCGGTGAGTGCCGCCATCCGCACGCGGCCGCAACCGGTACGCACTGCGTGGCGGCCCGCGCGGCGCGGCCTCGTCCTCGGGCTGGCGGCCACGCTGCTCCTGGCGAGCGTGGCGGCGGCGATCGGCATCGCCCTTGGCGGCCTGCGAATCATCACCGGCGGTCCACCGCCCGGCACTCCGCTGCCCGATGCGCTGGTGGCCGAGCGCGGGTTCGGGGCGGAGACGGACCTGGACGGAGCGGCCCGGTCACTGGGCGTGCTCCTCGTGCCGGAGCTGGCTGCCCTGGGCGACCCGGATCACGTCTTTTTCGACACGCGGACTGGCGCGGCGGCACTCACCTGGGGAGGTCGCGAGGGCCTGCCAGCCGATCCGGATACCGGGCTGGGGATCGTCGTCACGCAGTTCCCCGCGGACATCGGTCCAACCACCTTCGAGAAGCTGATCAACGATGGCACGCAGGTCGAGCAGGTCGTGGTCGGCAGCACAACCGGCTACTGGATCGAGGGTGGCGAGCACTTCTTCTACTTCCGCCTGGCCGACGGCGACGTCCTGGAGACGACCATTCGCCTCGTGGGCACCACCCTGATGTGGGAGAGGGACGGTCTCACCGTGCGGATCGAGGGTGCGCCGTCGATGGTCGATGCCGTGCGGATCGCGGAATCGATGTCCCTGCGCTAGACGGGAGCGCGACGCCGGACGGTGGCCAGCAGCAGGCCGGCCAGGATGGCCGCGGCACCCAGCAACTGGACCTGCGACGGCGTCTCGGACAGCAGCAGCATTGCCAGCAGTACCGATCCCACCGGCTGGAGGGTGAGCACCACGCTCGTCAACGCCGCGGGCAGGCGCGGAAGGCTCACGCTGATGATGAGCCAGCCCACGACCTGCGCTGAAAGCGCGAGGGCGATGAGATAGCCGTGCGCCGGCCAGCTCGGCACGAGGTCGATCTCGCCCAGCGGCAGGCCGATCGCCAGCGAGACGATCGTGGACGATAGGGTCGCATCGAACAGAGGCCCTGCGGGCCGGCGGAGGTCCGCGTTGCCGTGACGGAGCACGAGCAGGAAGCCGGCGTACGCCAGGCCGGTCCCCAGCCCGATGATGACGCCGAGCTGCGGGTTGTCGCCGTAGGCATCGGCACCGATCACGCCCGAGATGAGCACGACGCCGCCCAGCACGACCGGAATGGCGAGTGCCGTGCGTAGCGCCATCCGCTCGCCGAGCAGCAGCCAGGCAAGGACAGCCACGAACACGACCTGCGTGTTGCCCAGCACCGTCGCCAACCCGGCGCCAACCAGCTGGATGGCGTGGTGGAACAGCTCGAGGTCGACGGCGAAGAAGACGCCCGCCACCCAGGCCAGGAGCACCTGTGACCGCGGACGTGGCCCGAACGCTCTCCGCTCGGCGATGGCCAGCAGCAGCAGCGGCGGCAGCGCGTACGCACAGCGAAAGACTGCGGCCGTCGCCGGCTCGACGTTCGCCCACTTGACCAGGATCCCGCTGAACGCGATCGCCAGCGCGCCGATGACGGCGGCAACCACCGGCCTTCCGGCGAGCGCTCCCAAGCCGGCGGTGCGGCTTGCGTCTGGATTCACGGCCCGAGGGTAGACGAGCGGGCGGACTGACGCGGAATGGCTTGCCGGCGGACCCGGCACAGCGGACACTGCGCTCTGTGACCACCCTCCCGACCGGCACCGTCACCTTCCTCTTCACCGACATCGAGGGCTCGACGCGCATCGCGCAGCAGCTCGGCGATGGCTGGCCGGCGGTCCTTGAACGGCACAACCAGATCGTCACGGACGCCGTGACGGCGCAACAGGGCGTCGTCTTCGGCACCGAGGGGGATGCCGTCTTCGCCGCCTTCCAGACTGCGCCCCGCGCGGTGGCGGCGGCCGTCGCCGCGCAACGCGCCCTGTCCGCAGAGGATTGGCCGTCGACAGAGCCGGTGCGCGTGCGGATGGGGCTGCATACTGGAGAGGGCAGCGTCAGCGGCGACTCCTACGTCGGCATCGACGTGCATCGGGTGGCCAGGATCGCCAACGCCGGGCACGGAGGCCAGGTCCTGTTGTCTGCGGCCACACGTATGCTGGCGGAAGCCGGATTGCCCGAGGGCGTAGCCGTCCGCGACCTTGGCGAGTTCCGGCTCAGGGACCTGTCGCGTCCCGAGCAGCTGGCGATGCTGGTCGTCGACGGCCAGCCGAGCGACTTCCCCGCGCTCCGCACCCTGGACGCCGTCCCGAACAACCTGCCGACCCAGCTGACCACCTTCCTCGGTCGTCAGCGCGAGCTGCAGGAAGCGTCCGAGCTGCTCGAGAGCGCTCGCCTGCTCACGCTGACCGGGCCCGGCGGGACCGGCAAGACACGCCTCTCGCTTCAGCTGGCGGCCGACGCCACCGAGCGCTTCCACGACGGCGTCTACTTCGTGCCGCTGGGAACCATTGGCGAGCCCGGCCTGGTCATGCCGACGATCGCGCAGGCGCTGGGCATGCCGGATCCGGGCGGTGGCGCCCTCGAGCGGCTGGCCGAACAACTGGCCGGGAAGCAGGTTCTCTTCGTGCTCGACAACTTCGAGCAGGTGATCGACGCGGCCCCACAGATCGGCGAGCTGCTGACCCGGCTGCCGGATGCGCGGGTGCTGGCCACCAGCCGATCGCCGCTGCGCGTCTACGGCGAGCAGGAGTACCCGGTCCCGCCGCTCGCACTGCCCGATCCGCGGCACCTGCCCGACCTGGAGACCCTTTCGCAGTTCGCTTCGGTGGCCCTCTTCGTCGAGCGCGCGATGTCCGTGCGGCCGGGCTTCGCGGTGGATGCCGCCAACGCGCCCGCCATCGCCGAGATCTGTGTGCGGCTGGATGGTTTGCCGCTGGCGATCGAGCTTGCAGCTGCTCGCGTGCGGGTGCTGACCCCACCCGCCATCCTGGCGCGCCTCGGCGATCGGCTCAGCCTGCTGGCCGGTGGCTCGCGTGATCTGCCGGAACGCCAGCAGACTCTCAGGGGCGCCATCGACTGGAGCTACGAACTGCTCGATGCATCCGACCGGGTCGCGTTCGCGCGACTGTCGGTCTTCGCCAGCGGCTTCGATCTCGCCGCCGCCGAGCGCGTCGCCCTGGCAGAGTGGCCGGCAGATGCGGGGCTGCCCCCTGACCCGCTCGATGCGGTCACCTCCCTGCTCGACAAGAGCCTGCTTCGGCAGGTCATGGGCGATGACGACGAGCCACGCTTCCAGATGCTCGAATCCATCCGCGCGTTCGCCCTCGAGCGACTGGGCGAGCTGGATCCGTCTTTGACGACCCAACGCCGCCACATGGAGCACTTCCTCGCGCTGGCGGAAGCCAACGCGGCGCTCGTCTTCGGGGCACAGCAACGTGCCGCCCTCGACATCTTCGAGACCGAGCACGACAACCTGCGAGCCGCAACCACGTTCGCCATCAGGGAAGGTGACGCAGGCCACGCTCTGCGCTTCCTCGCGGCGATGTGGCGCTTCTGGCACATGCGCGGCTACCTGCCGGAGGCGAGGGATCGGGCGGAGCGCATCCTGGCCCTGGCGGGAGGTCCGCCGCAGGATCGCCTCCGCGCACTCGACGCGGCGGGAGGCATCGCTTACTGGCAGGGCGACATCTTCGCCTCGCGGGCGTGGTACCAGGCAGAAGGCTCGCTCGCGGAGGGCATAGGCGACGATCTGGGCGTGGCCGAGGCGCGTTACAACGAGTCATTCACGTACACGTTCGATCCTGGCGATTCAGAGAAGGGGCGCGCGCTGGCCAACGAAGCTCTCGAACGCTTCCGAAAGCTCGGGGATCGCAATGGAGAGGGGAAGGCGCTGTGGGGCGTTGTCAACAGCTACGTATTCGACCCGGACCCGAGCCCGGCAATCCCGCTCGTGGAGGAGTCCATCACCATCGCCCGAGAGGTCGATGATCGGTTCCAGCTCGGCTGGGCACTCTTCACGCGCGGTCTGATCGCGAGCCTCTCCAGCAACCCCGAGGTCGCGCGCTCGTCGTACGAACAGGCGATTGCGATCTTCCGCGAGACCGACGATCTGTCCGGCTATGCGCTGGTGCTCGACGGATTCGCCGCCCTCGACTGGACGCAGGGCGACCGGGAGCGCGCGATGCGGATCGCCGGCGCATCGGCTGCGCTGCAGGATCTGTCGGGCGTTGGCCTGGCTGAGGTGAACCGACGGTTCGCGCAGTTCTTCCCGGAGGCGAACCTGGAGGACCCGCGTCTGGCAGCGGCATACGCCGAAGGCGGAAAGCTCAGTGTCGACCAGGCCATCGCCCTGGCCGTCGGGCATGACGAATCCCAGGCACCTGGTTAGGTGACCTCAGTCCGGTGCAGCCAGGTCCCGCCGCGGGAAGACGATCAGGGCATAGATGACCGGGATCACCACGGCGGCGC
Source organism: Candidatus Limnocylindria bacterium (assembly GCA_035697465.1). Taxonomy (GTDB): domain Bacteria; phylum Chloroflexota; class Limnocylindria; order QHBO01; family QHBO01; genus DASSCW01. The sequence continues at coordinate 12,689 of DASSCW010000104.1, forward strand.
CCAGGATCACGAAGTCGATCGGATCCGCCTCGCCGGTCAACAGCTCGGTCGGCTGGAAGTGGTGGAAGAGCGAGTATTCCTGGGACCAGGCGACATCGGTCCACAAAGAGCCGAGGATCTCCAGGAAGTAGTTCACCAGGAGGTAGGCGAGCGACAGGCCGAGGGCCGGAGCGTGCCGGTCGAAGCTGACCGATGCGGCCATCCCGAAGGCGGCGAACGCGCCCCACAGCAACAGGCCGTTGGCGAAGACGAGCGGCAGCCGCGCCATGTCGATGTCGCCCGTCAGATCCAGGAAGGCGATCCCGACCGCCTGGCCGCCAAGGATGGCCAGCAGCTCGATCGCCAGCAGCGCCACGACCGCCACGGCCACCGTGACGTACAGGGCGCGACGGGACACCGGCCGTGCCAGCACCACCTCCAGCGTGCCTCGCTCGCGCTCGCCCGCGATGGCACCGGTCGTGGTCCCCACCGCGAAGATACCCAGAAAGGCCAATGCGAGCGGATGCTGGAAGCCGAGGGTGATCGCGCCGGGCAGGGTCAGGAGGCTCCCCGACCCGAAGTTCATCAGCTCCCTGGGGATCGCTCCCGAGTTCATCATTTCGCGGAACACGTCCGAGAAGCTGCCGTAGATGATCGGGGTGAGCAGCCCCCAGGCAAACCCCACGACGACCAGGACAAGCAGCCTGATCCGGTTCCAGCGGAGTGTCTGAGCCAGGAGGCGAACGCTCACTGGCGCACCTCCTCTGGCGGGTCGTCGCCTGCGTAGAACTCCAGGAACGCCTCTTCCAGCCTGGCGGGCTCGATCGTGAGGTCCAGCAGGTCCGGCGAGGCGACGGCGCGGACGAACGGCGCGACCTCACCCAGGAGCGTGGCGCGGATCCGATCGCCCTGGACGGTGACGTCTGCCAGGCCCGGGATGCTGGCCAGGTCCGGCATCCCGTCCCGCCAGCGCATGTTGACGGTCCGCTTGCGGCGCGCCAGCAGTTCGTCGACGTGCTGCACCGCCATCAGGTGACCAGCGCGGATGATGGCCACCCGGTCGCAGATGCGCTCCACCTCTGAGAGCACGTGGCTGGAGAAGAATATGGTCCGTCCTGCCAGCCGCAGGTCATCCATGATCGAGTAGAAGGCTTGCTGCATGAGCGGATCGAGCCCCTCTGTCGGCTCGTCCAGGATCGCCAGATCGGGATCGTGCTGGAGCGCCTGGATGACGCCGATCTTTTGGCGCATGCCACGCGAGTAATCCCGCACTTTCCGCTTGAGGACCGATGCGGGCATCTGCAGCCGCTCGCATAGCTCCTCCCGCCGCGATGGCTCCCGACCCTGCAGGTCATTCAGGTAGGCGAGGGCATCAGCCCCGCTGAGCGAGTCGTACAGCGCGATGCCGCCCGGCAGGTAGCCGACCCGCCGTCGGATCTCCACCGACCGGTCGACGATGTCGAGGCCCAGCACGCTGGCGTGCCCCGCGGTGGGGTGCAGGAAGCCCAGCAGCGTCCGGATCATGGTCGACTTGCCGGCCCCGTTCGGGCCGAGGAAGCCGAAGATCTCGCCGGAAGCGACCTCGAGGTCCAGCGATTCGAGCGCCCGGACGCTGCCGTAGTGCTTGGTCAGGCCCTGTGTGCGGATGGCCCGCTGGTTGTCCATTCGGCGTGCAATCTACTCGATCTCCGCGTCAGCGACGCCCGCTGCCGCGAGAGCGGTCGCAAAAGGGTCCCAGGTCGCCTGACGCAGGACGAAACGGACGACCTCCAGGGCACCTGCCGGCGTGGCGAGGTGGCGCGCCACCGCCGTCACCGCGATCCTCGCGCCATCCTCCGCCGGGTAACCGTAGATGCCCATGCTGATGGCGGGCAGAGCCAGGCTTCGGGCGCCCAGCTCGTCCGCCAGGCGCAGTACTGACCGATACGCCTGGTCCAGGAGCTCCGCCTCGCGAAGGCTGCCGCCTCGCCAGACGGGGCCGACGGCGTGGATCACCCAGCGCGCCGGCAGCGCGTGCCCGGCGGTGGCCACAGCCGTGCCCGTTGGCGTGCCCTGCGGGTAACGGCTGCGCAGCTCGTCGAGTAGGGCGGGTCCCGCGGCGGCGTGGATCGCCCCGTCAACCCCGCCGCCACCACGCAGCCCGGCATTCGCCGCATTGCCGATGGCGTCGACGTCCTGGGTCGTGATGTCTCCGATTGTCAGCTCGATTTGCCGGCCGTAGACGGACCGGACGATCGGCGTCATCGGTCCACGCGCACAGCCCGCCAGATGCTGCGGAAGTTCGACCGCTGGCCATAGAGCAGCACCCCCGCCGAGTAGATCCGCGCCGCCAGCCAGAGCGCGCCGAGCAGGAAGCCGATCATCAGCACGCCAGCCACGACCCATTCCCACGCTGCCACGTTGCCGGTCATGGCGTAGCGCGCGGGCAGGAGGTACGGGCTGAAGAACGGGATGAGTGACAGCAGCTTCGCCCAGTCGGCCGCTGGTGTAGCCAGGGCGACGAAGGACGCGAAATAGCCTCCCATTGCGACGAAGAGCATCGGCGACGTCACCTGGGTGACGTCCTCCTGCCGCGAAGCCATGGAACCGAACCCCGCATACAGCGTGCAGTACAGCAGGAAGCCGGGCACGAACAAGAGGGTGAATGGGATGAGGACGGTGAAGTCGACGTTTTCGGTGATGTTGGCCCCACCGTCGCCCAGGAGGCTCTTCGCGACGAAGCCCTGGATCAGCAATCCCACCAGGACCGCCACGAGAATGGCCAGGTACTGGGTAAGACCGGCCGCGCCGGTGCCCAGGATCTTGCCGGCCATGAGCTGCCGGGGGCTTGCGGCCGTGATCAGGAGCTCCATCACCCGGCTGCTCTTCTCCTCGGCGACGCTGGTAGCAACCCACGTTCCGTAGGTGACGATGGCCATGAAGGTGAGGATGACCAGTACGTACGCCACTGGACCGGACGGGCCGGAGAACGGGTCGCTCACGGCGTTCGGGTCGACTGGATCGATCGTGAAGGCGGTGGGCGCGAAGATCTGACCTGCCTGTTCCGGATCCACCCCCGCGCGATCGAGCCGATCGGCGATGGTGAGCTGGGTGGCGGCGGCACGCACGGTCTGCAGCTCGACGCTCAATGCGGATGCCGACGTATACGCCTCGAAGATGAGCTCGCCGTCGTCGGCACGCGTGACCGTCAACAACCCGTCCAGCCCTCCGTCGCGCACCTGTGCCCGCCCGACTTCGGCATCGGTCACCTCGATGACCTCGTAGGCGGTGGCGTCGCTGGCGCCGCTGGCGTCGAGGACGGCCTGGAGCTCCCTCACCGCCACCGTGTTCGGCGCTGCGTACAGACCGGCATCCACCGGTTCGTCCCCCGCGATGGACCGGACCGCGATGGGGAGCAGGGCGAGCCCAATGCCGACGAGCGCCATGGCGACCGTGATCAAAAGGAAGGTGCGCGTCCGGACCCGCTGGGTGTACTCACGTCTGGCCACGTGCCAGGCGTTCGGGAAGAGGTTCATGCCTCGGCCTCCGGCGCCTCGCCCGAGCTGGCCAGATGCCGCTCCTCCTCGTCGGCGCGCCTCCCGACGTGCTCGATGAAGATCTCTTCCAGGGACGGGTCACCAATCTCGAACCGCGTTATGCGCTCGCCGCGCTCGAGAGCGGTTCGAAGGATGAGCTCCGGGTCCGTCCCAGCTGGCACGTTGAGCTCGACGAAGTCCGCGCGCAGGGCCGCGACCTGCACGCCGTCGAGCTTCGAGAGCCATTCGAGCTTCCGCTCGCCGTCGGTCGCCAGGCGGACGACGCGGCGGCCTGTCGCGCGCTTCACGCCCCGCACTGTTCCGGAAACGACCACCCGGCCTTGATCGATGATGGCGATCGACTCGCACAGCTCTTCGACCGTCTCCATCTGGTGTGTGCTGAAGATCAGGGTCTTTCCCCGATCACGCATCTCAAGGAACGCTTCCTTCAGCAGCTGCACGTTGACTGGGTCCAGGCCAGTAAACGGCTCGTCCATGATCAGGACGTCGGGATCATGCAGGATCGCCGCGATGAAC
>DASSCW010000105.1:0-5384 GCA_035697465.1 Candidatus Limnocylindria bacterium
GAGGCCTTCAGCTCGGGTTCGCGCAGGACGGCGTACGCCCAATTCAAGTCGGCCATGGCGGATTCCGCCTCAGGCTCGTCATTGCGGTCAGGATGGTGCAGTAGCGCCAGCGCCCGATAGGCAGCCTCGATCACCTCGGGAACGGCGTTTCGGTGGACCTGCAGGATCTCGTATGGGTCACGAGTGTTCAGCACAACGCCGCTCAGGCTAGCGGAAGTACCGGTCCTGTTGGCAACTGCCCATTCGGGTCATCAGCCGGCCGCTCCTGCTCCTCATCCACGGTGACGAATCCGGCGATGGTCGACGCAACCATCGATTCAGTCGTAGGCGTTCAGGTATTGCCGGTAGATCGGCAGGAGGTTGGCATCGGTCCTCGTGCGCAGGAAGTCGAGCAGGCCGCGGGTGGTGATGAGGCCATAGCGATGCTCGTTGAGGTAGGCGCGCAACGACGCGAAGAAGACATTGGTGCCCATCGCGACGCGGACCTTCGTCAGGAACTCGGTGCCCTTGTAGAAGACGGTGTGGAAGTAGCCGTCGCAGCTCAGCCAGTCGCCGCCGGTGGTGAGTCCGGCCGGCCAGGCGAAGACCGTGGAATCGACCTCGCGACCGGAGCACTGGTTCTCGCCGATGCCCATCAGCCAGCGCGCGGTGAAGTCGGCGAAGCCCTCGTCCAGCCACGGGGCGCGCATCTGGTCGTTGCCGAGTTGGGCGTACCACCATTGGTGCGCGACCTCGTGGTAGAGCACGTACGTATCGGTCACCTTGGAGCGCGTCATGTGGATGGCGCCCGGGTACTCCATGCTGAAGCCGCCATCAGCGCCGACCTCGGCGACCATCAGGTCAGGCCACGGGTACATCCCGTAGAGGTCGTTGAGCCTTGCCAGGGCGGTCTGGATCCTGTCGGCGGTCACTCCCCCGCCGACGGTCTCGGTGTAGACCTTGATCAGGATCCCATCGGCGCGCCGCGTGGTCAGATGGAAGCGTGGGTTCACGACGAACGAGAAGTCGCGGACGCGATCCATGCGGCAGACCCACTTGCGTCCCGACACCGGCGGCGCGCTGCGCAGGCCGGGGCAGGCAACCGCATGGCGCGGGAGGGTTGTGGTTGTCGTCAGCTCGAGGCGGATCTGCTCGGCGGTCCGCGTGACCTGCGGGTCGCCAACCGCGTAGCTGTCGTGCTCGCGCGACAGGATCGGGAACCATTCGCCAAAGCTGATCACACCCCGATCCCGGCTGAGGCGGGCGGTGAAGGCGCCGCCGCTGGAGCCGATGGCCAGCCTGAACGGGATGCGGAGCGTGGTCGTCTCGCCAGGCGCCAGCCAACGGCCGAGGCCCACACGCAGGTTGGTGTTCGTCGTCCACGACCTGGTGGCCGTCGCCTCCCCGATGGTGATCGGGCCAGTGAAGGAGAAGTAACCGAATGCGCGCGGCAGCACCGAGATGTTGACGTAGTTGATCTCGTGCGTTGATCGGTTGGTGAGCGTGATCCGCTCGACCGCGCGAAGGCCACCCGCGCCCACGTTGAGGGTGGCCGCGATGCCGTAGCGCTGCTCGAGGTTGGTGGTCGTCGCCGGCGTTCGGGCCGGGACAACCGGCACGAGGCCTTCCGCTGTCACGACGAAGGCGAAGGCGATGGCGAGCAGCCCGGCCATCAAGCCATGCTAGCAGCGACGCTCGACTGTAGCCCGAAGCGGCTCTAGACGGGGTCGTCGTCGGTGCCGCCGATGCCATCCACCAGCTGGCGGTCGCCCAGGGGCTCGGTCAGCTCGATCGTGAACCGCGTCGGCGGGGTGCCTATGCAATCCGCGGCGCTGGCCGCCAGGGGCTCGACGTAAAGCGAGACGACCACCAGATCCTCTCCGTACTGGATCGCAGGCGGCAGCAGGATGTCGCTGATGTCGCGGCCGCTGGAGCAGGCACGCTCCGTGACCATGGCCACGAAGGAAGTGGCGTTCGGTCCGGGGGGCGGAACGTCGGGATCGAGATGCCAGACGGCCTCCGATGCGTTGGCCGGAAGCGCTGCCGACGGATTCATGAGCAGGGAGCACCCAGTCAGCAGCGTGGTGCCCATTAGCGCCAAGCCTGCCAGAGATCGCGCCTTCATGGTCCCTACGACGCTCTCGCGCCGACTGCGGTTGCGTCGAGGTGCCGTTCCTGGAACTGCCCGCGTCCGCGTCGGCCCACGAAGAGGCCGTCACGAACGACATGTTCGCCACGGACGAGCACGCTGCGGACCGCGCCGCGCACCTTCATGCCTTCGTACGGCGTGAAATCGCTCGTGTGATGCAGGTCCGATTGTTGGATCGTGTGCGAGGCGTCCGGGTCGAAGATGACCAGGTCCGCATCCCGACCGACCTCTACCGCTCCCTTCGAGGCGAGTCCGAATAGGCGCGCCGGAGTCGTCGCCAGCACGTCGACCATCCGCTCCACGGGCATCCGCCCACCGCCCACACCCACGCTGTGGACCACGCTGAGCAAGGTCTCGATCCCGGGTGCCCCATTGCTGATCTGCGGAAACGGCGGCGCCGGCACGGTCTTCTCCACCGCCAGCCGATCGGGAACGTGATCGGTCGCGACCAGGTCGAGTCCGCCTCGGGCCAGGCCCAGCCACAGCGCCTGGCGATCAGCCTCGGAACGCAGGGGCGGCGAGATGACGGATTTGATCGCCTCCGCCTCGTCATCCGTGTCGTAGGCAGCTTCGGTCCTGGACAGGTAGTGCGGGCAGGTCTCGGCGTACACCTGCCAGCCGCGAGCCTTGGCGGCCACGACCTCGGCCAGTGCATCGGCGCAGGAGAGGTGCACGACGTAGACCGGCGCCTCCGCCGCCTGTGCCAGCGCGATCGCCCGGTGCGTGGCCTCCGCCTCCGCGTACGTTGGACGGCAGGCGGCGTGGTGCCGGCACTCGGTGTGGCCGGCGTCAAGCGCGCCGGACACCAGCGCGTCGATGATCGTGGCGTTCTCGCAGTGGACCTGCAGCAGGCCGCCGTGGCGGCCCATCACCTGGAGCGCCGCGAAGAGGCGCTCATCGGGCAGCCGGAAGTCGTAGACCATGAAGGCCTTGGCGGTTGGCACGCCCCGCTCGATCAGCGTGGGCAGTTCGGATACCGGGTCCGGCTGCTGCCCGGAGATGACGGCCGACAGGGCGAAGTCGACCGCGGCCTCTCCGTCGGTCCGGGCGCGGAACTCGTCAACGCCGCCGAGCAGGGTGCGGCTTCCGGCCTCAGAGATGCCGGTGCCGGGGTTGTTGAAGGCGAGAAAGGTGGTGGTCCCGCCAAAGGCCGCCGCCACGCTGTCCTGGAAGAACCGATCCGGCTCGTCGTCGGTGGGCAGGCGTGTGTGGGTGTGGACATCCACGCAGCCGGGCAGAACCTGGAGCCCGCGAGCATCGAGGACATCGGCGCTCGGATGGCTGCGAGCAAGGCCTGGGCCGACCTCGGTGATGCGTCCCAGGCGGATGGCAACGTCGGCCTCGAATGAGCGTGCGGCGGTCACGACGGTGCCGCCCGTTATCACCAAGTCCGCCATACGGCGAAGGCTACCGCCCCGACACCCGTATCGCTATCCGGGTTCACGGCTGACCTGGCGACCCATCAGCCGCGCGAAAGGTGTGCGTAGGGCCTCTAATGGGCCGAATTTGCCTCAGATGGCCGCCCCCGGAACCTAAGCGACGCCGCCAGCTCTCGGGACTCTGCCTGCGCGGGTCGCGGAGCTTGGTTCCGCGACGTTTGAGGAGGCCGAACCCGCCGAACGCCCGCGATTGACCCGCCAAGGTGCCGGTCGCGCGCATCTGACATGAAAGATAGTCCACGGACGGTCGAACTCGGAGCGCGCAGCCATGCCCTAACACTGCGGCCTCCGTTCGGGAACGCGGCACGGAGCACGGTCGCATGCGCAACGACGCGCCGTCGGTTCGTCATCGTGTCGCGAACGATCACCCAGCTGCTCACGGTCGACGGCCGCCAACCCCGATCTGCGGCAATCCGACGAGCGAGGCGTGTATAGCGATCGACTGATGAAAGTAACGCCTGTACGTCAACGATCTCAGTCTTCAGCTCGATGACAAGCAACGCGCGACTTAGCGGATGGAACGCGAGCACGTCAATGACCCCGCGCTCGCCGTATATCGAGAAGGACACTTCGGGTTGGGCGATCCATTCGGGAAGGCGCCCGAATCGGCGGGCCACCACCTCGTGCATCGCCGAATGGCCCGCACTGAGCAGTCGGTCGAGTTCGCCACCTCGCCAGCGGGCAGTGAGGCCGAGGCGAATCTCGAGGACGGCCGCAATTTCCAGGAAAGTCCGGAGCGTCATGGTCTCCGCCAATCCCCGCTCCACCCGCCCGACTGAAGTCCGCGACACTGAGGCACGAGCCGCCACATCCGCCTGCCGCCAATGGTTACGGATGCGAACAGCGCGAAAGACGGCGCCGATTCGGATCAAGTCCACGATCCGCAGGATGGTGTAGGCCAATTACTCGTCGATTACGTGCTACTTAGCCGGTCTCGATGCGGATCTCCTGCGCACCTTCCCAGAGGACACGCCGCCCCATCTCGCGCAGGCGCTCTCGCCAGCCGTCCTCGGGCACCAGCGTGGCGAAGTGGTTGCCGGCCAATGGCCCGACGCGCGACGAGAAAGAGCACGCACCGTACGGGAACAGGATCTCGCACTCGGAGACGTCGCCGACGTAGATGAGCAGGTCGCCAGGTGCGGGATGTGAGTTCGCGTTCTCGTACCCGACGTCCGGCCGGCGGTCGCCGAACGGGATCCAGGTCGACTCGCCGCTCCACTTGCAGTGAATGAGCTGCGACTCGATCGGCAACCACGGCTGCAGCGCCTCGCGGGTGAGCGGGGCGTCCGCCTCCCATCGGGCGGTAAAGTGCAGGTCGCCGACGCTGATGCGAAGGTCACCCATGCGCGGAGGATAGCAGTGGCGGGTTCACGCCCAACCATCAGCACCCACGTCCTTGACCTGGGTAGTGGGGAGCCGGCGGCAGGCGTGCCCGTGGCGCTCTTCCGGCTGGGAGATGATGGTCGCCCGACCCTGGTGGCCGAAGCAGAGACCGATGAGGACGGGCGCGTCCGCGCCCTGCTCAGCGACGCGCTCACCGCGGGCAGCTACCAGCTCGTCTTCGACGTGGAGGCGTACCTCGGCGACGACGTCGAGTTCTTCGAGAACATGGCCATCGGCTTCCGCATCGACGATCCGGAGCGCAGCTATCACGTCCCCCTGCTGCTGTCGCCGTTCGGCCTCTCCACGTATCGCGGCAGCTGAGCCAGATGCATCCGACCGAGCCCATCGCGGCCACGACGGACGACCTCGCCTGGATGGTTGGCCGATGGGTAGGCGAGCACGGCGCCGATCGGATCGAGGAGTGGTGGAGCGAT
>DASSCW010000106.1:0-2219 GCA_035697465.1 Candidatus Limnocylindria bacterium
AGCACCGAGCGCACCTGGTGGGGCTCACCGGGATGGTGGTTGCCCTGGCAGGAGTCGTCATCAGTGGCGCCGGCCGCGGACGCGCCACGACCACCTGAAAGGAGACTCGACATGCCTATTGGTGACTTCATCAACCAGATCCCGGCGATCGGCTTCCTGGTCATCCACCTGGCCGCCTTCACGCTCGGCACCTACTTCGCCTGGCGTTCATTCGAGGCGAACCAGGCGACCTTTGGCTGGGCTTTCTCGCTCTTCGCCACAGCCGAAATCGTGTACATGACCTACCACCTTGACTGGACGGTGTTCCTGTTCGCGCACACGATTGCCGAGGTCCTGAACCTGGTGGCATTCGCCACCATCTTCGTCGGCGCAAGCCGCGTGCTGCTCGCCAACGCCGAGCGGGCGCGGGCGTGACGCACCTGTTCCGGTCTGGCGCTGCCGGGCTACTGGCCATCTGGCTGGCAGCCTGCAGCGCCGGCGCGTCACAGGAGCCGGTGGCCACAAACCAGGTTGACCTGCCTCGGTCGTATCGTTTCGACCCCGAGGTGATCACGGTACCGGTCGGCACGACCGTGACCTGGACGAATCACGACGAGTTCACCCACTCGGTCCGCCTGCTGGATGACGGTGGCCAGGTCCTGCAGATTGGGCGGGGCGAGAGTGTGTCGTACACCTTCGACACGGTCGGGACCCATCGCTACGACTGCTCGTTCCACCCCCAGGACATGAAGGGCAGCGTCATCGTCACGGAATCGTCCTCTCCCTGAGAGCTGCCCCGGCCATGGGCACTGCACCCGGCGGGTGCCGCATCGGCGCCCGTCGGGGTTCGTTCGTGCAGCACGTGCGCACGAGAGGCGTCCGAGACGGCGCATGCCGCCTCACACGCCTCCATCCTCCCCGATGATTGAACCGATCGGCCCCTGAACCCCACTAGGCTGCATGGAGGTGGCCTTGGAGCTGACCCCGGTGTCCCTGGTCCAGGCGGCACGAGATGGCGATGCGGACGCGTTCGCGCGGCTCGTCGCGCCCGAGCTCGCGCCGGCCCTCGGAGCGGCGGTGCTGGTGATCGGCTCTCGCGCAGATGCCGCCGATGCGGTCCAGGAGGCGCTCGTCTCGGCCTGGCGCGGTCTCGGCGGCCTGCGCGAGCCGGATGCGTTTCCCGCCTGGTTCCGGCGCCATGTCGTGCGCGCGGCGATGCGGCTGGCAAAACGCCAGCGTGCCTGGCAGCCGCTCGAAGACGCTGACGCGGCGATGTCGCAGCTCGGCGGACTGGAGAGCGCGCTGGCGCACCGACAGCTCGACCGGGCCTTCGGAACCCTGACGCCGGCGGATCGGCTCCTCCTGACCCTCCACTTCCACTGGAACCAGCCAGTGGCGGAAACGGCCGCCACGTTGGGCATTCCCACCGGCACGGTGAAGTCGCGGGTGCACCACGCCGTGCGACGGCTGCGGGCCGCCTACGACGCGGAGGAGCGGGCATGAACGACAACGATTTCGAGAAGCTGCTCCGCGAGTGGATGGCCGACCGGACGCAGCCGCTCCCCGACGAGCTGGAGAAGCTGGAAGCGACCGCTCAGCGGATGCAGCCGCCGTCCCGATGGCTGCCCACGCTTCGCCTGACCGGTGCCGTGGTCGCGGCGGCCGCGGTGGCGGGTATGGCCATCTGGGTGGGCAACTCGCTTCGAGAGCAGGCCGGCGCTCATACGCCATCGCCTTCGTCATCGTCCAGCGCGGCGCCAAGCATCGAGCCCTCGACCGTGCCCTCCGACGAAGTCCAGTTCCCGCCGACCGCGGATGTGGCGCCTGCCTGGTCCGCCGACGCGCAGTGGATCGCCTTTGAGCGGCAGGAGAACGGCGCGAGCAGCATCTTCCTGGTGCGGCCCGATGGGACCGATCTGCATCGGCTCAGCGATGGTGGGCGTCCGACCTGGTCGCCTGACGGCGAGTGGATCGCGTTCGAGTTCCAACCGCCGGGGGAGAAGGTCGCCATCTTCCGCATTCGGACCGATGGCAGCGAGCTCCAGCGCCTGACCGATGGCGCCGCCGACGAGGGCAACCCGGCATGGTCGCCAGACGGCACGACGATCGCTTACCAGAGCGAACGCTCCTGCTGCGTCGAGCGCCCTCCCGCGGGCACGCACGGCATCTGGCTCATGGACGCCGATGGGGCCAATCAGCGGCGTTTGACGAATGGCGACGGTGGCGCAGACGTGGATCCC
>DASSCW010000107.1:0-2684 GCA_035697465.1 Candidatus Limnocylindria bacterium
GTCCATCAGCTCGAACAGCTCGGCCACACCGTCACCCTGCAGTCAGCTGGCTGATCAACGGGCCTTCGGCCCGAGCTTCGCCGTGGTGGTCACCTGATTCACACCTCAGCATCCTGCAGGTATTCGTGGACGAGGCCGCCGAGCCGGTCTCGTCGGAGCACGCGGATGCCCGGTCCCGGACGTGGCGGGCTATCGCGCGCGGGCGGTCGCTGGTCCAGGGATCGGTGCGGGCGGTGGGTGTTGAAGTGCTGCACATACTCGCGCAGCACGACGTCGAGGTGGCGTGGTCCGGCGATCAGGATGTGATCGAGGCATTCCCGTCGCAGGGTGCCGATGAACCGTTCCGCGATCGCGTTCGCCCGGGGCGCCCGGATCGGTGTGCGGATGATCCGGATGTCGGCACCGGCGAAGACGGCGTCGAATGCGGCGGTGAACTTGGTGTCCCGGTCGCGGATCAGGAACCGGAACCGGTCGGCCCGTTCGCCGAGATTCATCAGCAGGTTGCGGGCTTGCTGGGTGACCCAGGCGCCGGTGGGGTGGGCGGTGATCCCGGCGAGGTGCACGTGGCGGCGGTCGTGCTCGATCACGACGAGGATGTAGAGGCGGCGCAGGAAGATGGTGTCGACGTGGGCGAAGTCGATGGCGAGGATGGTGTGGGCCTGCGCGGAGAGAAACTGGCGCCAGGTCGGACCGGCCCGGCGGGGCGCGGGATCGAGTCCGGCGTTCTTGAGGATCGTCCAGACCGTTGAGGCGGCGACGGAATGGCCGAGGCCGACCAGCTCGCCTTGAATCCTTCGGTAGCCCCATCGGGGATTCTCGCGGGCCATCCGCAAGATGAGGGCCCGGATCGGCGGTGTGGTGGAGGGTCGGCCTGGGGATCGGTGGGGATAGGTCCAGCGGCGGGCGACGAGTTGGTGGTGCCAGCGCAGCAGCGTTCGGGGGTGACACCAGCCGCATCCGGCGCAGCGGGGCGGGTAGCAGTCTGCTCAGTGCGCTGAGCAGGGCGCGGTCGCGCCATGTCATCTTCGGGCGGGGGTTGGTGCGGCGCAGTACCGCGACCTCGTGTCGCAGCGTCAGGATCTCGGCGTCCTTGGCGGTGTCGGAGCGGGCGAGCAGCACCAGCCAGCCCAGCACGCGAACGAGGATCAGATAGACCAGTCCGAGGGCCACACTGCGCGATCATGCTTGCTCTGGTCGGGACAGTGATGTCGAGGCTTCCGGGAACGCGCAGCTCAGAGACGGTGACGGGGTTCTCGGCACGCACACGGCACGCCGTAAAGATCCGTTACCCGCTCGACCATCTGGTCGTTGAAGAACATGCGGGCCCATTCCTCCGATCGCCAGAGGTAGAAGTTGACCGCTCGCCGGTTCGACGCGTACGCGTCGGCACCCACAGGTCCTGATCGACGCCTCGCATCCAAACTGGCCTCCGCACATGGCACATCGTTCATCCGGAGACATGTACGCGGCGCCCCCTCACGTCACTTTCGCCGGTGGCGCGCCGGGTCGATCTAGATCACCAAGGACGGCCGCGCCACCTCGATGCGGTGGTCGACGGCACGCGGGTCTACGACACCGCTCGGGTCATGTTCCTGCGCGGCTGCCTGACGCAGCGGCACCGCACGCCCGTGCAACGCGTTCGGTGAACGACTACTTCGCGTGGAGCGCGCGCAGGACAACCCCGGAATGGATCTTCGTTTCCGGTGACCTCTTCGGGGCTCGTCTATATCAACTTGGAGATCCGGTCACCCGGAGCAGGCGATGCGCTCATCAGTTGTAGTGGATGACCATGCCATGCAGTCGCACCGGGTGATGTGAACGAGGAGGTGGCTGTGATGGGTCGGCTCATGAAACGCGTCGAGGAGGCAGCGAAGTCGCCAAAGGCGAAGAGTCTCGAGGAGAAGATGATTCGCAAGGCCAAGGACCCCCAGACCAGGGCGAAGATCTCCAAGCGCTTCAGGAAGTTGGCCAAGAAGCACTCGTAATCTTTACTGGCGCCGGCGTTCCGCAGCGCCCAATCGGCCCGACCTGCGGTCGGGACTGTGGCACTGGTAGCCGCACTTCCCACGCTCCGGTGCAACCATCGGACCGCTGCGATGAGATCAACTCGGCGGTCTCGTGCACGAGTATAGGAGTCGGTTGGTGATGGGCACAGATGCGGCACTGCCCTCGAGCGCGCCTCCCGAGCAGCGGCTCGCCGACCGGCTGGCCGCCCAGCAGATGCCTCCACCGATGTCGAGGCGGGCAAGGGTGGTTACGGTGCTGCGCGCATGGGGGGAGGTCGACCTGGCCATCTATCAGGCCATCGCGGGCACTCCCACCCCGCCGCTGGACCGCCCGATGCGCCGCGTCTCCGCTGCGGCGAATTGGTCGCGGTTGTGGATTGCCATCGGTGGCGCAATGGCCGTTGCGGGTGGCCGCACCGGCCGGCGGGCGGCCACCGCCGGACTCGTGGCGCTCGCCGTCGACTCCGCCGTCGTCAACGTCGGCTTCAAGTTCGCCGCCCGCCGCAGGCGGCCTGACCGCGACTCGGCGGGCGTGGCCGCCGTCCGGAGGGTGCCGATGCCGGCATCGGCGTCCTTCCCATCAGGGCACACCGCATCCGGCTTCGCCTTCACGAATGCAGTCGCGCATACCCTGCCCGCGGCCGCCGCGCCTCTGGGCATGCTCGCCAGCGCCGTCGG
>DASSCW010000108.1:0-6534 GCA_035697465.1 Candidatus Limnocylindria bacterium
ATGATCGAGCTGCTTGGCCAGGTCACGGTAGAGCGGCCTCGGGTCCTCGCTCCATGAAGCCAGCTGGAGGTCGTCCCAGCCCTGGCCCATGTGCCCGTGGCGCTCGAGGAACAGGGTCATCTCCTCCGCGAACGTGCCCGACTGCGGGAGGTCCTCATAGATGCCGGCCCGCAATGCCTGAGCGGCAGCGGGGTCCTCACGGGCCAGGCCGACGAGGCGTTCGATCCGCTCGCCGACATCCTGGAGCTCGTCCACGCCGCCCTGGATCAGGCGCAGGGCATCACCCGGGGCGGCGTCCGGGACGACCGCCTCGTATCGGTCTGCCAGGTCCTCCAGCACCTGGTACGAGCCTGCGATCACGAAGAAGTGGATGCGCCAGGCGCGCTCCAGCAGGCCCCAAGCGAGCTCCCAGTCTTCGGCCAGCGTTTCGCGATCGGCTCCGTCCGTGGCCATGGCGTCGATGGACGCGTATGCCGCGCGCAGCTCGGGGACGGATCTCTTCCAGTACTCGGCAGTCGTCCCGATCAGGCTGCGACGGCCGTCGCGCATTCGGTCGTAGAGGGCGGGCACGTCTTCGTTGGGCACGCCGGGAAGGGCGGCGAAGTACACGTAGCCGTGCCAGAACCGGCAGACGATCTCGTACGGGACTCCGAGTCGCTCATACCGGTAGCCGAATCCTTGCGCGATGCCCGCCATGTAGTCGCACGCGAGCGGCGCGAGCGCATTCGGGCCGTGCATATTGTCGAACTCCCAGGAGAGCTCCGCGTCCGACGGGTCATCCCACTCAAACGGGAACTCCGGCGGCCCGGGAGGCAGGATCGGTTCGGCCGGCATCTGCTGCTCAGTCATCAGGCGGTGATCGGCCGTGCCTGGAGGACGTGCCAGCGCCCGCCCGCCAGCGCGGCCTCGATGTCGATGGCGCAGGCGAACGCATCCTCGAGCTGAAGCGCTAGGGATCCGAGCTGCCTGAGCTCCGTGTCGCCCAGAACCGGTCTGTCGCCGGCAGGGACCGACGAGACGGAGTCGAGCGTCGCCTTGTCGAGCACCAGCTCGTCCGGCGTCACCGTTCCCGATACGAGCGACTCGCCCAGGCCGTGCACCGCATTCACCAGCAGCTGGTCGTCGCGTTGCGTGACCGGATGCCGCGTGAAGACCACGGCCGCTGCCTCCGCCGGCACGAGCAGCTGGACGACGACGGCCATGGTGCCGTCCATCGGCAACCCCCGGCTTCCGCGGTATTGCACAGCCCGCTGGCTCCACAGTGACGCCCAGCAGCGGCGAAGGGCGTCCTGGACGTGCGCCGAGGTGAGCTCCAGCTCCGTCTCGTGGATGCCGGCGAATGACGCCAGCTGCGAGTCCTCACCGACCGCGGAAGATCGCACCGCGAAGCGCGCTGCGTCCCGTCCGTTCTCGTCGGCAAGCCTGCCCAGGGCGCCATCCAGCTCAGCCGACAAGCCAGGCTCCAGCGGCGCATCCGTCAACAGGCGGACGAGGGCTGTCCGGGCGTCTTCGGCTGGCAGTGCCGCGATGGCGCGGGCGGCCGCATCGGCCTCCGGCCCGTACTCGAGCTGTTGGCGGAAGGCCGTCGTGGTGACGCAGAACCCAGCCGGAGTTGGCGCACCCAGGCGTAGGAGGCGCTCCAGGCTCGCGCCCTTCCCGCCCAGCACCTCATCCCAGGCCGATGCCGGTGCCTGCGTCGCCCCCAGCCACTCGATGAGCATCGGAGCACCCGTCCGCACGAAACGTCGGCGCAGTGTATATCGCGCTGCGGTCAGGCTTGCGCGAGAGAACGGATATCCGTCACTAGCTCTGGCAGGCCGTGGGTGAAGGAGTGCTCGGTGCCATCGATGGGGCGCACCGTCGCCCATGGCATCTTCGCCGCGTACAGACCCATATGCGTGTACGAAACCTCGGGGTCCTTGCGGCTGTGGTACAGGAAGGTCGGCGGTTGGGGGAGGTGGTCAGCGAAGTCATCGGGCAGGTCGTACTCCTCGTATTGCCAGCCACCGGGACCCCAGTAGGGGACCGAGGCGAGGAACAGGCCGCGCAGCGCCACCTCCGGGCCTTCCGCCAGGTACTTCACCAGGACCGATCCACCGAATGAGTGACCAAACAGGATGACGTCTCCGTCGATGGTGCCGAGCTCCTGGATGATCCGATCCCGCCATGGCCGATAGTGCGGCTCCTCCGGACCGGGCATGGTCGGAGCCAGCACGCGGTACTCGCTGCCGAGCTCCTGACCGAGCCAGTCGAAGAGCTGGCCGCTCCCTTCAGGGTGGCGCGGGTGGCCGGCCGCGTGCACGGCGAGGACTGCCTGGGGCGCCATGCCCGCACCCGGCCGCAAGTCGCGTGCCGCATCGCGTCTGGAGGCGTCAAGGAAGCCTCCAGCGTGCGCTAGTTGCTGTCCTCCTCAGGGTCTTCTTGCGGCGTGTCGTTCGGGGATTCGACCGGAGTGTCGATGGGCGAGTTCGGCGAATGCGGGTCAGGCTCGTCGAGGTCAGGAATGTCGGGGTTCAGTGGTTGGTTCGGGATCATGCTGGCGCCACCTCCGATCCTTGCTCCTGCACTCGGCGTGCCGCGGATCCGCGCTCACGCCAGCCCGGTGGACCTGGCTACCTGAACGAGGAGGCGGGTTGCAGCAGGTGGGTCACCCGACCATTGAACTGCCGGACGGGCTTCCATGTAGGTGGAATGACCCGCCCCGTGGGTCGCCTGACGCTGGAAACTGGCTCTGACGACCATTGCGTGCCGGGTTCCCCGGTTCCCTGGCCCAGTGACCCAGCTGCCGCAACAGCACGTGGGGGCCTGGCCTTGAGCCCACGGCGAGCGTGGAAAGGCGGGAGCGTCCGCTCGGGAACGCTCCCGCGGGGAGGCTGGTTGACTGCTGGATCAGCAGCTGATTCCGAGCAGCCCGCCCAGGAATTCGCCCAGGACGCCGGGCTGGTGCTGGCCGGTGTTGGCGTAGGCGACGTTGCCGATGCCGGACCGTGGCTCTTCGAAGCTGGACGAGTGATCGCCCATCGCTCCGGTTGCGCTCTGGGCGAACTGCGACGTCACGGATCCCCAGCAGCCTGCGCTATCAGCTTCGGCGCCAAGAGCGAGGGCCGGGACGGCGGTGGTGCCGATGATCAGGACCGCGACGGCAAGTAGCTTGCGCATGATGTCCTCCGTTGCTTCGGCTGGCGGGGGAGCCAGCTCGCTGAATCCAACATGCGCCGGTGAACCGCAGTCCGAAAGTGCGGAACACCACACTGTTTGCCCCGCGTCTCCGCTCAGAGTCGGGCGGCCAGCTCCGTGCGCGACCGGACCTTGAGCTTGGCGTAGATGCGTGACAGGTTGGCCTCGACCGCGCGCACGGTCACGAACAGCTCGGCCGCGACCTCCTTGTTCGTCAGTCCCCGTGCGACGAGGGTCGCAACCTGCAGCTCGGTGGGAGTCAGACCCTCCTGTCGCTCCCGACCGCCGACGCGGGCCAACGAGTCCTCGGCTTTCTGGCGCCAGAGGGTCGCGCCGAGCTCGTCGAAGGCCGCCCTCGAGGCAGTCAGCGTCTCGCGCGCCGCTCGGCGTTGCTTCGCCCTTCGCTGGATGTCGCCGAGCACCAGGAGTGAACGGGCGCGCTCAAACGGCAATCCGAGCTCCGTGGCCAGCGCGACGGCTCCCTCGGCCGAAGCCACTGCAGTCTGAAACTCGCCGCGCGAGCCGAGGACCAGCCCGCGACAGCGAGCAGCCGCCACGGACAGCGTCGGCCGGTGAAGCAGCTCGCCGCGGCGTTCCAGCTCATCGGTCAGTGCTTCCGCCTCACCGGTCCGTCCGAGCAGCACGAGTGCCTCGATGTCGTCGCCGATCATGGAGATCCGCTTCGTCCCCTCGATGCCGCGATCGATCGAGAGCGTCGGGGCCAGATGCTCGTGCGCCGAGGCCGCGTCCCCAACCGACAGCTCGATGAAGCCAAGCACCTGCTGGGCATAGGTCGCGTATGACCGATCGCCGACTTCCTCGCACAGGGCGATGGCGTCGATCACCCGTGACCGGGCGCCCTTCGCGTCGCCCCGCGAGGCGTCGACGAGGGCGAGCATGGCGGAGGTGGCGCCCTGCATCATCCGCGACTCGGCCTGCTCGGTGACCAGCAGCCCCTCCTCCGCGTAGGCTCGTGCGAGATCCCAATTGCCGGCCAACCACTCGAGCTCGGTGAGGAAGAGGCTGAGGATTTCGATGCTGGCCTCGTCGCCATCGGCAAGGACACGCTCGCGTTCGGCGAGGAGGAGCGTGCGCGCCTCATCGATGCGGCCGGCTCGCACCAGGCACACCGCCAACATGGCCGGTGCCGAGTCCTCTTTCGCGGCGAGGTGCAGGTGACGGCCCGCCTCCAACGCACGCTCGAACCTCACCACCGGGTCATCGGCAAGTCCCAGGAGGACCTCGAGGTCGGCGACCCGGGTGAGGGCGCCGGCCACCAGCACTTCGTCGCCTGTCAGCTCGGCCAGTTCGAGTGCCTCGCGTGCGAGCCGAAGGCCATCGGCCAATCGGTCCTGATGCCGTTCCCACATTTCGCGTCGGAGCAGGGCCGCGGCCCTGCGGGCAGGGTCATCGCCGGCGTCTTCCAGGGCCCGATCGATCAGCGACACCTCGAGCGCGTCGCCACCGACGTCGCCCTCGACCAGCGCGGACAGGGCAAGTAGCGCATCGGAACGAAGGGGTCCGGCCGGCAGTTCGTCGATCACCGCCTCGACCAGGCTGCGGGCCAGGCGCATGTCGCCAGCCTGGCGGAGGACGGTCGCCGCTTCGACGCTCCACCTCGCCCGGGCCTCGAGATCGTGGTCGGTGAGCCGGCGGATGGCCTCGGCGAACAGCTCGCCGGCGGCTGCCGGGGCGCCACGGGAGCGCGCATGCTCGCCTGCCGCGTGGAGGAGCTCAGCGACCTCGGGATCCTGGCCAGGCTTCGCGACGGCGAGGTGGCGCGCCCGAGCCTCCGGATCCGTGGCTGCCTCAGCCAGGCGCGCGTGCCAGGAGCGACGTTCTTCTGGTCCCTGCTGCGAATACGCCGCCGCAGCCAGCAGGGGGTGCGTGAACTCGACCCGCGAATCGTGGACGCGGACGATCGAGGCGTCGACCGCCGGCTTCAGCAGGGCGGCCGCGTCGGTGCCCATGAGCGATCCGACAAGCTCCGTGGTAGGCGGCGAGGCCGCCGCCGCCACGAACAGCGCTGCGCGGGTCTCGCCGCTCAGATCGGCGAAGCGGCCGACGAGCAGCTCTTGCAGGGAGGCACTGAGGGCGAGCGGATCGCCGGTCTCCCACGCACCCTGGCCGGGATTCACGGCACGGACGATCTCCAGCGCATAGAACGGGTTCCCGCCGGACGCTTCGTAGATGCGCCGCAGCAGCGGGCGTGGAACGGGCTCACCCGTACGCAGCCTCAGGATCCGATGAATGGCGCCCGCGCTCAACGGTCCGAGCGCCAACTTGGCTGGTGATCGCTCGAGCGCGCGCTCGACGTCGAGGCTCCGGTCATCGGCCGCACGCGAGCGGCCCGAGAGCGGGTCGATGCGCCACGACGCGAGGACCGCAACCTGGGCGCTGCCGAGGCGCCGAAGCACGTACTCCAGCACCATGGCCGATGCCGGGTCGAGCCACTGCGCGTCATCGATCGCCACCAGGATCGGACCATCGTGTTCGAGCTCACGGACCAATCCGAGCACCGCCGCGGCGACGGTCCGTGGCTCCGCGGGACGGCCGCGGTCATCGGCCAGGAGGAGCACCACTTCGATCGCCCGACGCTGCGGGGAGGGGAGGCGCGGAAGGACGTCCTCGATGTGGCCGACCAGCAGATCGGTCAGCGCGCCGAAGAGCAGTTGCTGCTCGGTCCCTGCCGGCCGGCAGGTGAGCA
Source organism: Candidatus Limnocylindria bacterium (assembly GCA_035697465.1). Lineage (GTDB taxonomy): Bacteria > Chloroflexota > Limnocylindria > QHBO01 > QHBO01 > DASSCW01. Next base: position 5,885 of record DASSCW010000108.1, read on the forward strand.
CGCGATAGCCCGCCGCCGCCGCTCGGTCGACCGCCTCGCGCCACAGCGTCGTCTTGCCGACGCCAGCTGGTCCCTCCACGACCAGGGCGGCGGGCAGTGCTTCCCGGGCCGCGAGGAACGCCTCGATGGCCTCGAGCTCCTGCTCACGGCCTACGAGCTGATCTCGCATCCCGTCCATGCGAGCGAATCATGCACTCGCGGGCAAGTTCTGTGGGTCGCCACAGTATCGGTCTGGCCCGATGGTGCCCTAGCCTCGGCGTGTGGGCACATTCATGGTCGAGACGTACCTCTCACGGGACGCTGCGGGCGAGCCCGATTCGACGATCGCCCGCGCAACGTCCGCCGCCGCAGCAGTCACGTCCGAAGCGGGTCGGATCCGCTACCTCCGGGCGATCTTCATCCCTGAGGACGAGACGTGCCTGCTCCTGTTCGAGGCCACCTCCGCGGAACTCGTGCAGGCGACGGCGCGACGCGCGGGGCTTGATCCGGATCGGGTCACACCGGCCGACCTGGTGGACCTGGCTACCTGAACGAGAAGGCGGGGTTGCAGCAGGTGGGTCACTCGACCATCGAACTGCCGGAGGGGCTTGGATGTAGGTGGAATGACCCGCCCCGTGGGTCGCCTGACGCTGGAAACTGCCTCTGACGAC
>DASSCW010000109.1:0-2288 GCA_035697465.1 Candidatus Limnocylindria bacterium
CGACTGAAGTTGACTTAGTTTGTCAACATAACTACGTTGACCTCGTTAACCACGTTGATGCCGTAGGAGACCAACGAACCGATGCGTATCCCTCGCCTGCTGATCGCCCTGCCATTGATCCTTGTGGGCTGCACCGGACCCGCCAGCGGCGGCGACGGTTCGACCGTTGAGCTGCGGCTCGGTTACTTCCCGAACGTCACCCACGCGACGGCCATCGTGGGCGTCGAGAGCGGCATCTTTCAGGACAAGCTGGGCTCCGGCGTCACGCTGACCACCCAGACCTTCAACGCCGGCGGCGACGTGGTGGAGGCGATCTTCGGCGGCGGGCTGGATGCGAGCTACGTTGGGCCGAATCCGGCCATCAACGCCTGGGCTCAGTCCGAGGGCACCGCCATCAAGATCATCTCTGGGGCCACATCGGGCGGCGCCTTCCTGGTGGTCAGCCCCGACATCACCAGCCCCGACCAGCTGGCCGGCAAGAAGCTGGGAAGCCCGCAGCTCGGCAACACCCAGGACGTGGCGCTGCGTGCCTGGCTCAATGAGCAGGGCTACGAGACCGACCAGGAGGGCGGCGGTGACGTCTCCATCCTGCCGCAGGCCAACGCCGACATCCTGACCGCCTTCAGCACCGGCGACCTGGACGGTGCCTGGGTGCCGGAGCCATGGGCCACGCGCATGGTCGAGGAGGGAGGTGGCCACGTCCTGGTCGACGAGCGCGACCTGTGGCCGGACGGGGAGTTCGTGACGACGCACCTGATCGTGGCAACCGAGTTCCTCGATGCGCACCCGGACGTCGTCAAGCGGCTGCTCGAGGGCCAGGTGGCCGCCAACGCGTTCGTCAACGACAACCCGGACGAGGCGCAGCAGGCGGTGGGCGATTCCATCGGCGCGCTGACCGGCGCCGAGCTGGACCCCGCCATCCTGGCTGCCGCCTGGGAGAACCTGGTCTTCACCGACGACCCCATCGCGTCATCGCTGGCCGAATCGGCCTCACATGCGGTGGACGTTGGACTGCTCGAGCCGGTCGACCTGGACGGCATCTACGACCTGAGCCCGCTGAACGAAGTCCTGTCCGCCCAGGGCCTGGAGGAGATACCGCAGCCATGACGGCATCCCTTCCGGCTCTCGAGCCGATCCCGATCGACCGCGCGCGACGCACAGCGGCGGCCGTGAGCGCGCCGCCGGCGATCTCGGTCCAGGGCGTCCACAAGATCTACGGGCCGCGCGGCAACCACGTCCTGGCGCTGAGCGACATCAGCTTTGACGTGCAGCCCGGCGAGTTCGTGTGCCTGGTCGGCGCATCGGGCTGCGGCAAGACCACCCTGCTCAACCTGGTCGCCGGCCTCGATAGGCCGGCGGGCGGCACGCTGGAGGTCCACGGTCGGAAGGCGCTCCTTTTTCAAGAGGCCGCGCTCTTCCCGTGGCTCACGGCTGCCGGCAATGTGGAGCTGGCGCTGCGGCTGGCCGGCGTGCCACGACGCGAGCGCAGAGCCGAGGCGCTACGGCTATTGAGCATGGTCCGGCTGCAGGGCTTCGCCGACAAGCGGCCGCATGAGCTGTCGGGCGGGATGCGGCAGCGCGTGGCGCTGGCGCGCGCCTTCGCCCAGAAGGCGGACATTCTGCTGATGGACGAGCCATTCGGCTCGCTGGACGCCATGACGCGGGACCTGCTCCACGACGAGCTCGAACGCCTGTGGACCGATGCGCGTTTCACCGTGCTCTTCGTGACCCATGACGTGCGCGAGGCCGTGCGGCTGGGAGATCGCGTGCTGGTGCTCACGAGCCGCCCTGGTCGGGTGGCGACCGAGATCCCGCTCGAGCTGCCCCGCCCGCGCGAGGCGGGCGATGCGGAAGCCGCCGCGCTGGTGGCCGAGATCACCGGGCGGCTGCGGGAGGAGGTGCGACGCCATGCGACCGACTGATCTGCAGCACGTTGACCTGGAGCTCGCCGGGATCGACAACCTGGAGCTCCCGATCACCTCACACCAGTCGCTGCCATGGCGCGTCTGGCGCAGCGCCTGGCCGCTGCTGGCGGCCATCGGCGTGGTCATCGCCATCTGGCAGATCGTGGTCCTCGCCGGCTGGCGGCCACCCCACGTCCTGCCGCCGCCGATCGAAGTCGGCCAGCGACTGGTCGAGAATCTCACCGACTCGTCGCTGCTGTCCGCGATCGGGACCACCATGCGGCGCATCGGGATGGGCTTCGGGCTGGCACTGGTGATCGGCTCGTTACTCGGCATCGCCATCGTGCGCTGGAGCACGCTGCGCACCGCCATCGCCTCGCTCAT
>DASSCW010000110.1:0-2264 GCA_035697465.1 Candidatus Limnocylindria bacterium
AGCAAAACCGAGCCGGGATGCCCGCTCGCGCCCATCCAGGAAAGGTTCGTCGCCTGCCTCGCGCCACGTCGATCTCGACGACGACGCGCTGCTCGACCTCGTGCAAAAGCAGACGCTTCGCTACTTCTGGGAGTTCGCCCATCCCGTGAGCGGCCTGGCGCGCGAGCGCAGCAACCTCCGGCCGGAGTACGGCCTGGAGGTTGTCACCACGGGCGGCAGCGGCTTTGGCGTCATGGCGATCATCGTCGGCGTCGCGCGGGGCTGGATCGGACGCGCCGAGGCGGTCGAGCGCCTGCAGATGATGGTGCGCTTTCTCTTCAGGGCCGACAGCTATCACGGGATCCTGCCGCATTTCCTGAATGGCGACACCGGTAAGTCTGTCCCTTTCACCAGGAAAGATGACGGCAGCGACATCGTCGAGACGTCTTTTCTTCTGGCCGGCCTGCTCTGCGCGCGCCAGTACTTCGACCGGGCAGACGACAACGAAAGCCGGCTGCGTACCTGGATCAACTGGTTGTGGGAGGAGGCGGAGTGGAGCTGGCACACGCAGGGCGGCCGCAACGTGCTCTACTGGCACTGGAGCCCGAACAACGGCTGGAGCATGAACCATGAGATCCGCGGCTGGAACGAGTGCCTGATCACCTACGTGCTGGCGGCGTCCGCGCCGCGCTATCCGGTCCACCCCGACGTCTATCATCGCGGCTTCGCGGATGGCCGGGCCTTCAGGAACGGGCGCGAGTTCTACGGCATCACTTTGCCGCTCGGGCCGGACTACGGCGGGCCGCTGTTCCTCGCCCAGTACTCCTTCCTCGGCCTCGATCCGCGCGGGCTCACGGACCGCTACGCCGATTACTTTCAGCAGAACCTCGCGCACACGCTGATCAACTACGAGCACTGCGTGCGCAACCCACATGGCTATAAGGGCTACGGCCCCGAGTGCTGGGGCCTCAGCTCGAGCGACGATCATCTGGGCTACCACGGGCACGCTCCGGACCGCGACCTGGGCGTGATCACGCCGACCGCCGCGCTGTCGTCCTTTCCCTACACGCCGGAGCACTCGATCGCCGCGCTCCGGCATTTCTACCACCGCCTGGGCGACCGCATCTGGGGCGAGTACGGGTTCGTCGACGCGTTCAGCGAGACGCACGACTGGTATGCGAGCTCGTACCTCGCGATCGACCAGGGGCCAATCGTCGTGATGATCGAGAACTACCGGACGGGCCTGCCCTGGAACCTGTTCATGAGCTGCCCCGAGATCCGGCTGGGCCTGCGCCGGCTGGACTTCAACAGCCCGCACCTCGCTGACGCCGTGACGAGCTGATCCACCGGCGCAGATAAGGATTCACCCAGGCCATGACCTGACCGAATGCGGTCTGGCGAGGGCCGTCCTGATCGGGCGGATCGGAGTGCCCCCGCGCGGCGTTCCGCGGGCCAGCGCCGAGCGGCTCGCGCCGTGCGTGCGCCGAGGGCTACAAAGCCCGCGGGAAGCTTTTGGGCAAACCTACCAAGCGGTCTCGCATCGCTCACGTTGCCCATGAGCGAACCTCCGGCGGGCGTTCCGGTTGACCCATGACTCTTCGCCGTTGAACTCAGAAATGGAGGCTATCTGGGCGATCTCGGCTCAGGCCAAATTCAGCATGACGGGGCGTGGAGGCCTCGTCATCAGGACGAATGGCGCAGCCACATCACGGCGACGCCCCCGATCCCCGCCACCATGACCCCGGCCGTCGTCAGCAGCATCGGGAGGCGTAGCGCCGGCCCGCCGAGGGCGGTGACCATCCCGCACTTGACGACAGTGTTGCTGAGGGCGGCGATCACCACGGCGACGGCGGCGACGGTCGGCGAGTTGGTCTTGGCGTATTCGGCCATCGACAGGGTGATCGCATCGACGTCAGTGAGGCCAGCGAGCGCGGCCACGATATAGACGCCGCCGCCGGGGAAATAGAACTGAGTGACCTTGACCAGCAGCAGCACCACCGCGAAAGCCAACGCGAATTTGGCGGCCGCGGTCAGGCTGAACGGGTTCTTCAGCGGCACGTCCTGAGGTCCGGGGGTCTCGCCGCCGCGCCGGTAAAGCAGCCAGGCGGCAAGGAGCGTCAGGACGCCCATGGCGGCGAACGGCGGGAGGAGCGGGTAAACGAGGCCGACGTTGACCGCGAGCACCAGGACCAGCACGCGGCCGAACATGACCGCCCAGGCGAGCAGGATGCCGCAGGCGAGGGCGGCAGCGGCCGCCGGCTCGTCTCGACTGCGCCGCGCGAACG
>DASSCW010000111.1:0-2127 GCA_035697465.1 Candidatus Limnocylindria bacterium
ATTGGTGCTGGGCCGGGAGTCATTGATATAGAGGACGACGGGCAGCAGCACGGCGGCTGCGATGATCACCACCAAGCTGAAGAGGCGGCCGACCGAGCTGAGAGAAATGTGCATGCCCGACCTACTCGACGAAGAAGACGAGCCAGATCGCGCAGGCGATAGTCAGCGCGACGGCGAGATAGGTCAGCAACGGCACGGGCAGGTTTTCGTGGACATGCAGCACCACGAGCGCCTGCCTGACGGCAACCATGCCGATAATGCCCGCGACCGCGCACAGCATCCAGCTGGGGAAAAAGGAGCCCATGATGTTCTGCATGGGGGCCGCCGAGCAGGCAGTGATTGTGTCGGTCATGGTGAGCACGGGTTGCAGATGATGAACTGAGCAGCCCTCGCCGAAATCGAGATCGAATGGCTTTGCCGCGTCAACGCTCATCTCGGATATGACAACCTTGTGCGTCTCATAGCTACGGATCCTGCGCCGCTGACCTATGCGCGCGTCGCCCGCGTGAAGTCGTGCAGGACATCGTCAAGCGTTTCGTAGAAGGCGTCGTCACCGAAGAGCTGCCGGAGCTGGTAGCGACTCTCGGCAGCGACATCGGCCAGAACCTGCGCGACGACCAGTCGCACTTCTTTGCCCTTAACAGGCTGCGGAAAAAGGGCTCGATTTTGACGTTATGGCGTGATTCGATACCACTGGTATGGGAGGAGGTATCGATGCGCGGTGGCGAGGTTCGGTCGGGCAGCCTGTTCAGCTATGTCGATTTGGAGGCGCGGGTGCGGCGTACCCATCCGCTGAGGACGATCCGGACGATGGTTGATGCAGCGCTCGCCCGGCTGGACGGCGATTTCGAGGCGATCTATGCGCCGATCGGCCGGCCGTCGATCCCGCCGGAGCAGCTGCTGCGGGCGCTGTTGTTGCAGGCGTTCTACACCGTCCGCTCGGAGCGGCAACTGATGGAGCAGCTGGACTACAATCTGTTGTTCCGCTGGTTCGTCGGTCTCGGCATCGACGATCCGGTGTGGGACGTGACGGTGTTCACCAAGAACCGTGACCGGCTGTTGGGCGGGGAGATCGCGAGCAAGTTCTTCGGCGCCATTCTCGACGATGCGCGCATCGAGGGCCTGCTGTCCGACGAGCACTTCTCGGTCGACGGCACGCTGATCCAGGCGTGGGCCAGCATGAAGAGCTTTCGACCGAAGGACGGCTCGGGCGAGCCGCCGGCTCAAGGCCGCAACGGTGAGCGCGACTTCAAGGGTGAGAAGCGATCGAACGAAACGCACCGCTCGACCACCGACGACGATGCCCGGCTGTTCCGCAAGGGCGACGGCCAGGCCAGCCGGCTCTGCTTCATCGGCCACGTGCTGATGGAGAACCGCAACGGCCTCGCCGTCGATGCCGAACTGACCCGCGCCGCCGGCTCGGCCGAGCGGCTGGCGGCGCTCGCCATGGCCGAGAACTTGGTCGCCGGTCACAAGACGCTCGGTGCCGACAAAGGCTACGACACCCACGACTTCGTCATGGAGGTGCGCGAATTCGGCATCACCCCGCACGTCGCGCAGAATGCCTACGAGACGGCGACCGCCCAGCGCCGCTCGGCGATCGACGGCCGCACCACTCGCCATCCCGGCTACGCGCTCAGCCAGAAAAAGCGCAAGCGCATCGAGGAGATCTTCGGTTGGCTGAAGACGGTCGGCGGCCTGCGGCAGACCAAATTCCGCGGGCTCGCTCGGGTCCGCATGGCCTTCACCTTCGCCCTTGCCGCCTACAACCTGATCCGCATGCCGAAACTGTCGGGGGCAAGCGCATGAACGGCCTGCCGAAGCCAATCCGCCGCCCACAACCAGCCAACAATGCCTCTCGGCAAGCGCCCTGCCACCGGCCAACCACACCGACCGGCAGAGATGACCGCGGCTCACAACGGCCTAATTTCCGCAGCCTGCTAAAAGACATTGGTCGCGGCGCGCACCGCCTGCAGCCCCCACAGGGCGGTGCTCTTGACCGTGTCGGTGGCGGCGTCTGCAGCCCGAGCGGCAGCTTGGGCGCCCGTCTGACCGGCCGCCAGCAGGGTGGCGCTCTTGCTTGATGTCCGGCATTGTCCGTTCTTCCTTGTTTTCGGCAGAACTTCA
>DASSCW010000112.1:0-7750 GCA_035697465.1 Candidatus Limnocylindria bacterium
GGCGAAGATCGCGATGCCGGCCATCGCGGCGCTGCCGGTCGTGGTCAGGATCAGCCATGGGATCGCCACGGTGGCGATCACGTTTCCGGTCAGCGAGGAGGCGTTGGCGACCACCAGGAAGCTGAGCGGGGTCACGTGACGGGACCCCGCGCTCCTGGTTGCGCGGCTTGCGGTGGCGATCTGCTGGACGATCATGGTTCGTCCAGTTTTCGGTTCTCACCCGGCTGGGCCAACGGCCGGTGGTCGCACGTGCGGATGGGCCGAACGACGTAGGGCCGTGCCGCGCACCATAGGCGAATGACCGTGATCGACTGGCTGCTCGAGTCGGATCCTGCCATTCGATGGCAGGTGATGGGCGACCTCACCGACGCGCCGGCTGACGGGGTGACCGCCGAGCGTGCCCGGGTGGCGCGCGAAGGGTGGGGCGCTCAGCTCCTTGACGCCCAGGACGCCGACGGGAGATGGGGTGGCGGCACCTTCTTCCCCCGCGGCATCGGCACGCTGGATTCGCTGCACCTCCTGTACCTGCTTGGGCCGGATCCGGAGAGCGACGAGGTGCGGCGGGCCATCACCCCCGTCCACGACGCGGCCCGATGGGACTACGACCCGAACATGCGCTTCTTCGAGGGTGAGGTCGAACCGTGCATCAACGGACGGGTCGTCGCGATCGGCGCGTACCTGCGGCAGGACGTGCGCGGCATCGTCGACCGATTGCTGACCGAGCAAATGGCCGATGGCGGCTGGAACTGCGAGCAGGAGAACGGCTCGATCCGAGGGTCGTTCGACACCACGATCAACGTCCTCGAGGGCCTGCTCGAGTTCGAGCGCTCGACCGGAGTGAATGGCGATGTCGCGGCGGCCCGGAGACGCGGCGAGGAGTACCTGCTCGAGCGGCGCCTGCTGCATCGCCTGTCAGACGGTGAGGTGCAGGAGCGCTGGCTGGAGGTCGGATTCCCATATTCCTGGCCGTACGACGTCCTGCGGGTTCTCGACTACCTCCGACAGGCTCGCCCCGAACCCGACGAGCGAATGGCCGAGGCCGTCGACATCGTGCAGGCGAAGCGCGATGCCGATGGCCGTTGGCCGCTCGAGGTCGCATACCACGACGATCTGCAGGTCGACCTCGGCGAGGTCGTGGGGAAGCCGAGCCGCTGGCTCACCCTCCGCGCCCTCCGCGTCCTGCGCTGGGCGGGCTCAGGCGGCCCGCATCGGTCCTGATTCCCTGGCCAGCCCGAGCGACGCCAGCGCCGCCCGCACGAGCCCTGCCGGCGAACCGTAGGCCCGCTGCAGGTCGGCGAACAGCAGGGTGAGGATCGCCACCTCGATCGCCTTCGCCACCCAACCGAGGCTGAAGTACGGGCCAATGACCAGGTATGCCCCGATCGTGGTGGCGGTGTAGGCCATCAGACCGATCCGCGGCAGCCAGGTGAAGCGCTGCACGAACGGATGGGGCACGACAGCCACGACGGCCAGCGCCACGGCGAGGGCCGCGTAGCCGGCCGCGTTCAGCGTGAACAGCAGGCCGCCGAGGGTGAGGTGGATGTAGGCCGTCGTGAGCGTCAGCTCCACGATGGCGATGGTCAGGATGCGGCTGGCTGGGCGGTGTGTGAGTTCCATGGTCCCTTCCTTCCAGTTCTTCGCGGAGTCATGCGGGCTCGACATTTCCGGTGCTGCCGTCGACGGTGACCCGCATCCCCGTCTTCAGGCGGACTGTCGCGTCGCCGCAGCCGACGACTGCCGGGATTCCGTACTCCCGGGCGATGATCGAGGCGTGCGCTGCTGCGCTCCCCACGTCCGTCACGACCGCGGCCGCTCGAGCGAAGAGCGGTGTCCACGCTGGGGCGGTGAGCGAAGCGACGAGAATCTCGCCGGGCTGCAGTTCGTCGAACTGCTGGGGTCCGCGGATGACTCGGACCGACCCGCTGGCGCGACCCGGCGACGCCGGCGTGCCCGAGACGATTGCGGTATCCGATGGAACAGCACCGAGCACTCGTGACATGCCGTCGAACAGCTTCTTCAACAGCGGGTTCAGCTTTCCGACGACCAGAGGCGGCACGAGGCGAGCCTGCTGCTCCCGCGTCGAGCGGCGGGAAGCCACGTCGACGGGTGTCGACGGACCACCGTCTCCGAGTGCCGCCAGCGCTTCGTCACGGGTCAGGAAGAAGATGTCATCTGGCTCGCCGATCACCCCGCTCGAGGCGAGTGCCTCGCCGATCCGCCACACCGCCCGTCGCATGACCGGCCACGCGATCGTCAGCTCGGCCACCTGCTCCTCGCGCAACGGGACGAGATGCTGGGCATCGGCCAGTCGCTGCCGGAAGGCCCGAAGACGGCGCGGGGACGAAGCGAGGGCCGTGAGTGCCGCCTCTTCCGCGGCATGCCTGGTCTCCACCAGCGCAGCGTGGTCTGCGGCCGGCCTGGTCGCCGACCCCGCTCGCGACCCGGTCGCATGCCACCAATCAAGCGAGGCCACGGCATGCCGACCTGGATCGGTCGGGGCCTCGAAGCCGGTCAGGAGTGGCAGGTGGCTGCCGCCGAGCGAGGGCGCGAGATGGCGGCGGTAGAACTGCGCGAGGTTGACCTCCAGCTTGTAGCCGGCGCCGGCCAGTGCCGTGACCCAGGTGAAGGATTCGCCGGCGAGGTCCGCCAGCTCATCGATCAGTGCCGGCAGCTTGGCCACCGGCAGCGCTTCGACGCGCTCTTCGGCGGCCGCGACCGCTGCGCGATATCGGGGCTGGAGGTCGGTTCGCCATTCCCGCTCGAGGATCGGGATGCTGTGCCGCACGGTTGAAGGGTTGATGCCCGCAAGACGGCGCGGATATCGGACGAGGTGCCACAGCATGTTCGGCAGGTTGCGGGCGAATGCTGCCGGGGTGGCCCAGTTGAGCGTGTAGAAGTACCACCCGTTGACGACGACGTGGTACGGGCGTGGGATACGTTGGCCGATCAGCTTCAGGTAGTCGGCGTGCGTCCGCTCCTCCATCGCGGTCAGCAGCCATGACTCGAAGAGCGGCGTCACCGGCTCCGAGATCCACTCGCCAAAGCGCAGCTGGCGGGTGAAGGCGCCGCGCACTTGAGGTTCCCACGAGACGTCGGGCGGGAGGGCCGTCATCGGCCTGGCCTGGAGGATCCACAGCTCACCATCGGCGTCGATCGCCCACTCGATGTCCTGTGGCGCACCGCGCGCATCCGCAATGCGACGCGCCTCGCCGGCCACCTGCACCGCCTGACGGTGGACGATCGCATGCTCCGGCTGGCGGCGAGGGGCTGCCTTGCCGTCGCGCACGATCCACTCGTCGCCAATGGCCGCCCCAGATACCAGCCGGTCGCCGATACCGCTCACGGCGGTGACGATGCACGCCTGGCGGTCTCCGTTGATCGGATCCGCTGTAAGGACGACGCCTGCCGCTGCCGGTCTCACCATGCGCTGGACGATCACCGCCATTCCCGCGTGGCTGCCCTGCTGGTACGCAGCCGGGCGCGCTGCGCTGCCGCTGGCAAGCACTCGATCGGTCGCCGCCGGAACGCCCTCCGGCGCCACGTCAAGCACGGACTCGTACATACCGGCGAAGGAGTGCTCAGCGCCGTCCTCCGAGACTCCGCTGGATCGAACGGCGAAGGGGCCGATTCCCAGCCCCTGGATCGCGTCCCGCAGAAGCGACTGGCGATCCTCCGCCGCCCGGCCGGCTGCGTCGGCGGTCAGGACGATGCCCTCTGGGACGTGGAAACCCGCAGCCAGCAGGTCGCCGAGACTGGCCGCCTTTCCGCCGACCTGGGGTGCATCGGTCATGCGCACGTCCCAGAGGGACTTGATTGCGTCGTTCATCAGGGCGCCTTCCTTGAGGCGGCGATGGCGGCACGCACGATCCAGTCGATGTCATCGGCCGTTTCATCGACGGATGCACCGAGATGGTTGCGCCAGGTTCGGAGGGACGAGGAGGTGCTGAGTACCACCATCAGCCGCACGAGGCGATCGCGGTCCTCATCGGCGAGCTTCGGCTCAACCGTGTCGGCGATGCGCCGGAAGATCGCGAGCCGCTCCGGCATGCTGCGCGCTCGCACCTCTTCGGAACCCGGACTGGCCATGGCGGCCCGGGCAAGCTCGTCGAAGGACTCAACGCGCTCGATGTAGGCGCGGGTGCCCGCCCTCAGCTCCTCGATCGACCGCGGCGGAGGCAGCCTGTCGAGGCCCGAACGGCGCAGGACGTGGGGATAGATCGCATCGAGGAGGCCCTCCTTCGAGCCGAAATGGCGGTACACGGTGGGGACCGATACGCCAGCCTCGCGCGCGACGGCCGGAATCGAGACGCTTGCCAGTCCACCGGCGATCACCTTGCCCGCCGCGTCCAGGATCAGGGCGCGCGTCTCCTCGGCCTGCTGCTCCCGGAGCTTGCTGCGATAGCGTCGCGGGTTATTGGTGATACGAGTCATATTGTTAATATACGACTCGTGTCAATAGAGAAAGAGCGCCTCGGGTTGAGGCGCTCTCGTGGGTGGGGGTCTGCCGGCATTACCGGCGAGAGGTCAGCCGCTGGCGTCCGGTGGGACGGCCATGATCTCGAGATCGCAGTCGGTGCAACGATAGAGGCGAGCGCCACGCAGCATCTGCTGCTCGACATCGTGATCGACGGGATCCATGTGCTCCCTGCCGGAGTCGACCGCGTTCAGCGGCAGCCACTCGTTGCCATGTCGGTGAAGCAGCTGTAGCTGCTCGAGCTGTATCACGAATCCTCCTCAACGCGCCGTGGGGTGCTCGCTTGGCAGTGTGCCGCATCGGTCAAGCAGCGAGGGCCACTCGTTTGAGCGGCCCTCGCATCTTCCCTGCAGAAGGTTCAGCTGCCCGGGATGTGCATCAGCAGGAGCTGTCCATCCTCCCGTCGCAGCTGGTAGCTCAGGACCGCGCCCGTGATCGGCGTCGTGTACGTGCGAACCGTGGGGTCGACCGTCTGGTTCACGTGCGACTGCACGTCCAGGACCCACCAGCCGGCACCCAGCCATGCGGAGGCGTCGACGATTCCGCTCGACTCACCGGCCGAGGGCGCCGTTGGGTGCGTCACCGTACCGACATGCGTCCAGGTCGATGCCATGTCGAAGCGCCAGATCTTGGCGTTGCTCGCATCCTCCTGGACCATGATGCTGTTGTGGCCGACATCCATGTTGTCCGGCGCCCGCATCCCGACGCTGGCGGCGTCGAGCACGATTGAGAATTCGTCGACCTGGGTCGGATCGTCCTCGTCGAACACCATCTTGAAGACACGACCATTGGTGGTCACCGTCCCCGGGGTACCGGAAGGGGCCCGGAAGAGGCGTCCGGTCTCCTCGCTCTCCAACAGGCGATCGGTGCCCGTGTCGGTGAAGTACACGACGTTGGTGTCATCGGGGTCGTAGGCCATGTCTTCGACGCGCACGAACTGGAACACGTTGTTCGCGTTCGACCAGTTCTCGAGGCCCGCCTGAGGCTGGGCATCGGTGGTTCCCCGCGCAATCGCATCGGGCACGTGGATGAACTCACCCGACCATACGTCGCCGGGATTGATCTCCAGGTAGTCGTTGGCGTCGTTGAACGGATCCGCCGGATCAACCGCGCCATCGTCGGTGGCGGTCACGCGGAATGCCCACAGGTCCGCGTCGTCGGCCACGAGGGCGGATGGGCTGGCGGCCGTGTTGAGGTAGACCTGCGACGACGGCGCGGTAAACGTGTCATCACCGGAGATCGCCACCGTCTCCGACCATCCACCCGGCACAATCACGGTGTTCTCGTGGTTGTGGCGGCCGGCGACCGCGACCTGCGAGAACGCTCCGGTCTTCGTGTTGAGCGCGACCGTGTAACCGGCCTGGCGGTAGGGCGTGACGGACGGGTCCGCACCGTACGGGGCTCCCGCCGGGACATCGATGATGTCGTTCGACTCCTCGTTCAAGAACATGGTGTAGTCGCTGAATCCCTCAGCGGGGCCAGCCATGAAGGCGGAACAGAAGCGGATGTAACCGGCGGAGGCAGGCAGCACCTCATCCAGCTTGGTGAGCTGAAGCTTCTTCAGGTCGAGCCTGGCGCGCTGGACGGACGAATCCTCGAAGTCCGCGAATCCCTGGAAGGGAACATGCGACTGCTCGAAATTGATGTAGAGGTCCACGTAGCGCTCACCGGTGCCGACCGGCACGATCCCGATCCCGTCCGGGATGCCCTCAAACGTCTCACCGTCGAACGTCTGGCCACTGTTGATGAGTGGAATCACCGATCCACCCGGCGCGTTCGCGGTCACCGTGACATAGGCAAAGGTCGGGTTCGGATGCCGGTTGACGCCGATCGATGAAGCCGGCATGGCCGTGACAAGGGCCAGCGCGGCGAGCCCCGCCAGCGCGATGCGCCAGCGGCGGCGTCGAGGATGTGAGTGGGTCACGTCGAATGGTCCTCCTGCTCAATTGGCGCGCGGGCAAGCCGCCGGCAGCAGATCGCGGTCGCCCGCGGGACGTGGAGGTCCATCCTGCACCTCAGGCTGGCGCGCCGCAAACCCGGCGCCCGCAAGACCGGTGCCGCCAGGCACCAGGTGGTCAGGACAGGTCGACGACGGTTGGCTCGGGCGCCGGCAAATCGCTTCGGCTGGCGGCGAGGATGAACATGCGGAGCCGATCGCGGATCTGGTCGCGTACCCGGCGGAAGACCGCCAGCCGCTCCTCGTCCGTGCCCTGGGCCTCGGCCGGGTCGTCGAAACCCCAATGAGCGGTCTGCTTCGCGCCCGGGAAGATTGGACAGCTTTCCCGCGCCCGGTCGCAGACGGTGATGACCCAGGCGAAGGGCTGGCCCGCGAAGCGCGCGACCGACTTCGACTCCTGCGAGCCGATGTCGATCCCGATCTCCCGCATCACGGTTATGGCTTCGGGCCGGACGCTGGTGACTTCGGTCCCGGCGGAGAACGCCTCGAACCGGTCGCCCGCGAAGTGGCGGAGGAGCCCCTCCGCCATCTGGGATCTCGCCGAGTTGTGGGTGCACACGAAGAGGACGCGCGACCGCTCCATGCGTCGAGTGTAGGCTGCGGATGTAAAGCCGATGCTAAGCGCGACGAGATGTCGCCGATCTCTTGATGACTGATCCTGAGGAGGACCGATGCGCCTTCCGCTGATCCCCCGCGAAGAGAAATTCTTCGACCTGTTCCTGGACGACGCTCAGAACGTCCTGGCCGGTGCACGGCTGCTCGAGCAGTTCTTCCGCAACTACGACGAGCGCGAACGGTTGGCGAGCCAGCTGCGCGATACCGAGCATGCGGGCGACCAGATCAGCCACGACATCGGCCACAAGCTGGAGAAGACCTTCGTCACGCCCTTCGACCGAGAGGACATTCATGCCCTCATCAGCCGCCTTGACGACATCATCGACTTCATCGAAGAGGTGGCGGATACCTGCATCCTGTACGGGATTGACAAGCCGTCACCGGTGGCGATCCAGCAGGCCGAGATCATCGTCCGGCAATGCGAGCAGTTGACCGCCGCCCTCGGCAAGCTTCGGAAGTTCCGCGACCTCGAGCAGCACTGGATCGAGATCCATCGGCTCGAGAATGAAGGTGACCGCATCGCGCGGCAGGCGATGGCCGAGCTCTTCAAGAACGGGCAGGACCCGATCGAAGTCATCAAGTGGAAGGACGTCTACGCACTGGGAGAGAAGGCGATCGACGCCTGCGAGGATGCCGCCAACGTGATCGAGCGGATCGTCGTCAAGCATGCTTGAGGGCTTCACCTGGACCCTGATCGCGGTCCT
>DASSCW010000113.1:0-4644 GCA_035697465.1 Candidatus Limnocylindria bacterium
TCCGGCAGTGCTGCCACCGCGGCACGGAATGCCTCGCCGCGGGCGGCGTAGTCGGTAAACATGTCGAAGCTGGCCGCCGCCGGCGAGAGCAGGACGGTGTCGCCTGGCTGCGCCTGGCCGGCGGCACGCTCCACGGCCTCCTCCATGCTCGCCGCCCGCTGCACTGCCGTCCTGCCACCGACCAACCCGGCCAGGGCATCGGCGGTCTCGCCGATCAGGATCGCGGCCTTGGCCCGCGCCGCGATCGCGTCGGCTAGCTCCCCGTAGTCGAGCCCCTTGCCGCGACCGCCGGCGATCAGGATGATCGGGGACGTGCCGAACGCCTCGAGCGCGGCGATGGTCGCCATCGGGATGGTCGCCTGCGAATCGTTGACCCAGCGCACACCATTGCGCTCCGCGACCGTCTCGAGCCGGTGCGGGACTCCGGCGAAGCCGCGGATGCCCGTCGCCACCGCGTCGCGAGTCGCGCCGGCCAGCGTGGCGCCCGCCGCCGCGGCGAGTACGTTGCTCAGCATGTGCCGACCGGGCAGCGGCACTTCCGCGACCGGCATCAACGGCTCACCGGCGAGGTAGATCTCTGCCTCGTCGGCAGATGCCGCGAGGGACCGGTCGTCGAGTCCATAGTGGCGCACGTCGCCGGTCAGCGAGGCACCCAGCTCCCGGCATCCCGGATCGTCGGCATTGAGGACGACGGTCCCACGTGTGACCGTCAGGCGGGCGAGCCGCGCCTTGACCTCGCGGTAGGCCTCGACGCTGCCGTGACGATCCAGGTGGTCGGAGCCGATGTTCGTGTAGACGGCCACGTCCGCGCCGCGCGAGATGGTCGGCAGCTGCAGCTCGGACAGCTCCAGCACCGCCCAGTCATGGGGCCCAAGCTGATCTACCTGTTCGATCAGCGGGGTGCCGATGTTGCCGCCCACCAGGTGCGGCACCTCACCGGTGGCCAGGATCGCGCCGATGAGCGCGGTCGTGGTTGTCTTTCCCTTGGTGCCGGTCACCGCCAGGACGCGTGACCGCGTCAATCGCAGGAAGAGGTCGACCTCGCCGATGACCGGCGTGCCGCGCGATTCCGTCTGCCGCAGCGCGTCGCGCAGCCACTCGTCGGTGGTGGGGAATCTGGCCGAGATCGAAGGGCTGGTCACGACCAGGTCGGCCGATGCCAGCAGGACGCGGACATCGGCCTCCGGGGCGGCGAGCGCCAGGTCGATCGGCCGTTCGCCGAGGCCGGCCACCGCGTCGGCAAGGTCCGAAGCGGGTCGACGGTCGTAGATCGTGACCCGTGCGCCAGCGTCGGACAGCATCCGCGCCGCCGCCGCGCCGGATCGGGCGAGGCCAAGGACCACGGTCCGCTGGCCGCGAAGGTCCGCCGTGCTCCCGATCGGTGCAGTCATCGCCATCATCGGTCCTACTGCACGCCGAAGGTGCTGCCCAAGAAGAGGCTGAAGCCCAGCAGCCCAGCCAGTGCAGCCACGATCCAGAAGCGGACGGTGATCTTCTCCTCCGCCCAGCCGATGAGCTCGAAGTGGTGTTGCAGCGGTGCCATCCGGAAGATCCGCCGGCCCCGCAGGCGGAAGGAAACCACCTGCATGACGACGCTCATGATCACCGCGAAGAAGACGATGCCGATGATGGCCAGCAACGGCAGCTGCCGGCTCAGGGTGGCCACCACGGCCAGGGTGGCGCCGAGGCCAAGGGCCCCCGAGTCACCCATGAAGATCTGCGCGGGGTGGACGTTGAACCACAGGAAGCCCATGAGCGCGCCGATCACCAGGGCGCAGAAGACGGCCAGGTTCGGGAGCGGACCCGGACGACCGGGCGGGTCGACCAGTGCGATGAACAGGTAGGCCACGAACGCGAAGATGAGAACCCCGGCCGCCAGGCCGTCCAGCCCATCGGTCAGGTTCACCGCGTTGCTCACGCCCACGATTACGAAGGCCATGAACAGGCCGAACAGGAGCCCGCCGACCACGATCTCACCCAGGAACGGGATGTTCAGGACGGTGATGTCGAAGTGACGCTGCACATAGAAGGCGGCCAGCAGGGCGACGATGGTCTGCCATACGAGCTTCCAACGCCCGCGCATGCCGACGCCCGTGCGCGCATTCACGAAGTCATCGATCGCGCCCAGGATGCCGACACCCACCAGCGCCAGCATCGGCGTCAGCGTGACGCTGTCCTCGATGCGCAGCGCCATTGCCAGGAACATGACGACCAGCACCATCAGCATGCCGCCCATGGTTGGCGTGCCTGCCTTCACGGTGTGGCTTTCCGGCCCGTCGGATCGTATGCGCTTGCCGAAGCCGAGGCGCTGGAGGAGGCCGATGTAGACCGGGCCGAGCAGCACCACGCCCACGAACGCCAGCAGCAGCGCGAGCACGATGCTGATCAGCGTCATGCGGTGCCTCGCAGCGCTTCAACCAGCCGTTCCAGCTCCACGCCCCGCGAGCCTTTGACGAGCACCAGGTCGCCGGGCCCCGCGGCAAGCGTCCTGTCGAAGGCGTCGATGGCCTCATCCACGTCCGCGACGGTCGTCACGTGCTCCATGCCTGCGGCGCTCGCCGCGTCGGCGATCCAGCGGCCCCGCTCACCGACCGCCAGCAGCCGCTCGGCCACCGCCGCGGCTCGAGTGCCGATCTCGCGGTGCAGGCGCTCCTCGTCCGGCCCCAGCTCGAGCATGTCGCCCAGGACGGCGTAGCGATGCCCGCCACTGGCTACCGG
This sequence comes from Candidatus Limnocylindria bacterium, assembly GCA_035697465.1. GTDB lineage: Bacteria > Chloroflexota > Limnocylindria > QHBO01 > QHBO01 > DASSCW01. The sequence goes on from DASSCW010000113.1 coordinate 2,719, forward strand.
CGTCTCCGCCAGGAAGTCCAGCGCCGCCCCCACCGAAGCCGGCGACGCGTTGTAGGTGTCGTCGATCAGCGTCGCGCCGGTGGCCGCCTCAACGATCGCCATCCGGTGCGGGGCGCGGCTTCCCTCGGCGAGCGCGGCCTCGACCTCGTCGAGCGTTACGCCGAACCGCTCCGCCACCGCCGCCGCGGCGAGCGCGTGCGGGACCAGGTGACGACCCGGCGTGGCGCTGCGAACGCGCCGCGCTCCCCACGGCGTCTGCAGGGTGAATGACGTGCCCGCCACGCCCAGGGACTCGATGTCGCCGGCTCGCACGTCGGCGTTAGGACCGATCCCGAAGGTGCGCACCTGTGCAGCCGTGACCGATGCCATCGCCGCCACCCGCGGATCGTCGGCGTTGAGGACGGCCAGCCCATCGGCGGGCAGGGCCGCCGGCAGCTCGGCCTTGGCCCGGGTGATCGCGTCGAGGCTGCCGGCGCGCTCGAGGTGGGTCGGGTGCACGGCCAGCACGACGCCGACCTCGGGCCGCGCGATCTCGGTCAGCCGCGCGATCTCGCCCTCGGTGTACATGCTCATCTCCAGCACGGCCACCTGATGCTCCGGCGCGAGGCGCAGCAGCGTCATTGGCAGGCCCGTCTCGGAGTTCAGGTTGCCCTCGTTGCGCAGCACGGACAGCGTCCGTGCCAGCACGTCGGCGACGACTTCCTTGGCCATCGTCTTCCCGGTCGAGCCGGTGATGCCCACCACTCGTACCGCTGACCGGCTGCGCCACCAGCTGGCGAGCTCCTGGAGCGCCACCAGGCTGTCGGCGACCTGGACGATGGCCGCGCCGTCCGCGGCGTCCACCTCGACCGCACGCTCCACCAATGCAGCGACCGAACCGTTGCGAAGAGCCTCGGCAACGAAGCGATGTCCGTCCACGCGCTCACCGCGCAAGGCGACGAAACAGGATCCGGCGGTAACGTGCCGGGAGTCGACAGTGGCCCCGGAGAAGGTGGTGACCTTCGTCGGTCGGAGGAGCCGGCCGCGGGTCACGGCCAGCAGGTCATCGAGGCGGATCGATGGTGCCAATCGGCTACCTGCGGCAGGTTCGGGCAACTCTAGCAGTCTCATTCGCTGGCAACCGGCTGGCTCTGGCGGTCCGGCGGGATGGCCAGGTAGCTCAGGATGTCGGGCGCCAGCGAGCGGAACAGGTCATCGGGTCTCTGCGCCATCTGGTAGAGGCCCCAGGTGGCCGGCCGATGGACGAGGATCAGCGTCACGATCTTCGGGTCGCTGGCCGGCATGAGCGCGACGAAGCTGGAATCGATCCAGCCGTTGATGTAGCCGTAGCGCGTCACCCGCTTGTAGGTCGCGTCGCCATTCCGATCGGTACCCGTCCGGACACGCTGCGTGATCGGGCCGGCGATCTGGGCGGTTCCGGTCTTGCCGGCGACCGAGTAGCCGGGGATGGAGGCCGGCTGCGCGATGCCGTCGTCGACGGCGTCGGTCAGCAGCCGCAGGACCGTGTCGGCGGTCTCCTGGCGCATCACCCGCTCGGGTGCCGGGTGCTCCGCCGCGTGGTACGTGCCGTCCGGCGTCGTCCAGCCGGCGACGACATGCGGCGTGACGAGCTCGCCGCCGTTGCCGAGGGCGGCGTAGCCCGCAACCAGCTGCATGGCAGTCACCGACAGGCCCTGCCCGAACGAGTTCTGTGCAGCGGTTAGGTCCCCGGAGCCATTCGGGCCGTCCGGGTTCCAGACCACGCCAGTCGCCTCGCCGGCGATCTCGATCCCGGTGGGCGCGCCGAAGCCGAAGCGATGCAGCGCCTCGTACAGCCTCTGCCTGCCCAACGCAAGGCCGATGCGCGCGGCGCCGACGTTGTTCGACAGCTTCAGTACCTCTCCTGCGGTGATGCGGCCGTGCCCGTAGGGCCAGCTATAGCGGTCC
>DASSCW010000114.1:0-9074 GCA_035697465.1 Candidatus Limnocylindria bacterium
CCCTGGCTCGGTCTCCCACTCGATGACCGATGCGGTGAGGTCCCACTCCTTGACCCCGTCTTCTCTCACCGTCGGCTCGAGCACCTGGTTGCCCTTGCCCTCGGTCTCGGCGGGGAACTGCGCCGTGCGGGCGGCGTCAGCGTCGCGCAGGTCCTCGGCTGTCAACGATGCGGACGGGACCGGCGTCCCTCCGGGCTCGCCGGAGACCATGACCTCGCCTTCCATACCGGCGTCGGCATGGCCGGGCACGGAGCAGATGAAGCCGATGCCGCCGGCCGGGACCATGACCTCGCCGCTAGCCGTGCTGTGCGCGGCCGCCTCGACCTTCGTCCCATCGGCGAAGGTCACGTCATGGAGCGTCCCGCCGTCGTTGGCAAGGCGAACCGTGTAGCGCCCCGGTGTCGACACGTGGACCATCGCCGGTTCGAAACCCAGGTCGAAGGCGCGGATCTCGATGGTGCCAATTGGTCCTGAAGCCAGCGGTGTGGCGGAAGACGTGGCTGCAGATGCGGCCCCGTTCCCGAGGACGACAGCGGCCAGCACCATGGCGACAGCGAACATGGCGCCCCAGCCCGTGAAAGCGATCCAGAGTGCGAGGGTGCGCGGCAATTCCTTCTCCAGCGAGCGAAGTAGATCGGGCGTCACGGTACGGGGCGGGCAATCCGTAGCCCTAGGGCCGGATGGCCCGCCATCGCAGGGCCGATGCGCACTTATGGGCACTCCACCGCGACGTCAAGATCTCCATAAATTGCAGGAGGCGCGCGTCGTGACTCGTGCTGCTGGTGACGCTGTCGCACGCGTGGAGCACCGCGCTCCCGTGGGCCGCGACCGGGTCGAATGCTGGCTTGCTGGATCCGTCGAGATTGCCCGGTGCCGGGAGTGCGACTACCTCGTCGGCCTCGAATGGATGGGCGGTAGCGATCCGCCGCGGGTGATCTGCGAAGTGCCGCCCCAGGACGCTGACGTCGAGTTCGCGTGGTGAAGTAGGAGGTCGCGATGCCGGCGCTGCTCGCTGGGTGCCCACGCCTCGGAGGCTGTCGCCCGGCGACGCCTCGGGGTTGGGACGGCGGGGAGTCGCGGCAAACGACGCGCGCGGCCCGCAGCATCCCCATCGTCGCTAGTGCCGCGCTGCTGATTGGGCTCGTCCGCCACGCCCGCGCGCTGACCAAGTCGCACACGCCTCCGCGCTCCGCATAGGCAGGACGAGCTGAGTGACCGCAAGCCTCGCCTCTGCGATCACGAAGGCGTCCAGCGCGCAGGCGTACTACACGATCCGCTTCCTGGTCGATCGACCCCGCGTGGAGGACGCCTACCGCGCATACGCCTACTTCCGCTGGGTTGACGACGTCCTGGACGGCAACGCCTTACGCCTCGAGCGCCAGCTGTTCCTGGAACGTCAGAAGTCCCTGCTCGACCGATGTCTTGCCGGCGATCCACCAGCCGACGCAGACCCCCACGAAGCGATGCTGGTGGCACTGGTCCGGCGGGCCGACCTCGTGGACAGGGAATTGGAGACGTACCTGCGCCAGATGATGCGGGTCATGGAATTCGACGTGCGGCGCCGAGGCTATCTCGTCTCGCGCGCCGAGCTCGACGAGTACACACGCCGGCTCGCCGTCGCAGTGACGGAGGCGCTGCACCACTTCATGGGTAATGGCGCTGCTACCCCGCATGACGAGACCCGCTATATGGCCGTCACGGGAGCGCACATCCTGCACATGCTCCGAGACACCTACCCTGACGTCCGGGCCGGCTATTTCAATATTCCGCAGGAGTTTCTTGAGGCGAACTCCATCGGTCCAGCGGACATCCAGGCCACCGCCTATCGCGCCTGGGTGGCGAGCCGCGTGAAGCTGGCACGCGCCTGCCTCGATCAGGGCAAGACCTACTACGAGCGCGTCGAGAACCGGCGCCACCGTGTGGCGGGCCTCGCCTACATGGCGCGCTTCGATTGGCTCAGCGACACGCTGGAGCGGGAGGACTTCAGGCTGCGCCCGCAATACGACGAGCGAAGAAGCCTGGCCACCGGCCTGCGGATGACCTGGACCCCGATCGCCAGCCTCGTCGGACTCGGAGGCCGTGGCACTGCGGTGAAGGCGAGCGGGGCGCCGCGAGGCGGCCGGACATGACAAGGCAGCATGTCCTCGTCATTGGCGCCGGCATCGGTGGCATCTCCGCGGCGACTCACCTGGCACGAGCCGGCATGAACGTCACTGTCATCGAAAAGGATGGGCAGCCGGGCGGACGATGCGGGCGCTTCGTCCGAGACGGGCACCGGTTCGATACGGGGCCAACGCTGTTCGTGATGCCCCTGCAGTACGAAGCTGAGTTCCGGTCGCTGGGAGCATCGCTGCACGATCGCCTGGACCTGCGACGGGTGGATCCGTCGTACCACCTGGTGTTCGACGACGGAAGCCAGCTGGCGCTGACGTCGGACATGGGGTCCATGCGGAGCCAGCTGGAAGCGATCGAGCCGGGTAGCTTCCGGGGCCTGCAGCGCTATCTGCGGGAGGGGCACCAGCACTACGAGCTCGTCGTCCACAAGCTCGTCAACCGCGACTTTCGTCGTGCCTCCGACTTCTTCAACGTGCAGTCGCTGGGCTTGGCGCTTCGCGTCAGGCCGTTCGTCACCCACCACCGCAACATGGCGGCCTACTTCGACGCGCCGCGCCTGAAGAGCGCTTTCACCTTCCAGGACCTCTACGTCGGACTAACCCCGTTCGACGCGCCGGCCACGTTTTCAATGCTCCCCTACTCCGAGCTGGCGCACGGAGTCTGGTATCCGATCGGCGGCATGTACAGCGTGGTCGAGGCCCTGATGGCCCTCGCCCTGGATGCCGGCGTCCGGTTCACTTTCGGCTCGGCTGTGTCTCGGGTGACGACGAAGGCGCACCGCGCAACGGGTGTCCTCCTGGCGGATGGGTCGGAGATAGAGGCCGATGTCGTGCTCGCCAACGCAGACCTGCCCTACGTGTACGAGCACCTGCTGCCGGATGACGGAATGGCCAAGGCGCTGATGCGGAAGCAGTTCTCGTGCTCAGCCATCAGCTTCCTGTGGGGAATCGACAAGACGTACGACATGCTCGGGCCCCATACCTTGTTCCTCGCCGACGACGCGCGGGGGAACTTCAAGTCCATCGTCCGAGACATGGACATCCCCGCGAATCCAAGCCTGTACGTCCATGCTCCCTCGCGCATCGACCCATCGATGGCTCCGCTTGGCCAGGACACGTTGACGGCCATTGTTCCCGTCGGTCACCTGAGCGACGAAGGCGCGCAGGACTGGGATGCCCGTCGGGACCTGGCTCGCCAGCACGTCCTGCGCCGACTCGACACCGTTGGAATTCACGACATCGGTGCACACATCAAGTTCGAAGAGGTGTACACGCCCGTCGATTGGGCCAAGCGGCACAACCTCGTGAAAGGGTCGACCCACGGCCTCTCCCACAAGCTCACGCAGATGGCGTACTTCAGGCCATCGAATCGGCACCGTCGCTTCCGAAACATGTACTTCGTGGGAGCGAGCACGCACCCAGGCACCGGTGTCCCCATGGCGATGGTCTCCGGCCGGCTCGCTGCGCAACGAATCATCGCCGAGCGCTGAACGGGAGGCCGTGGGTGACGGAGCGCGTCGTGGTGATCTCACCTCGCGGGTTCTGCGCAGGGGTGGTTCGCGCGATCGCGACGGTCGAGCGGGCACTTCAGAAGTTCGGAAGGCCGATTTACGTCCGACGGGCGATCGTGCACAACGCGGAGGTGGTGGCCCGTCTCGCCGCAGCCGGGGCCATCTTCGTCGACGAGCTCGACGACGTGCCCACGGGATCGGTGGTGGTCTTCAGCGCTCATGGTGTCGCACCTTCCGTTCGCGCGCAGGCGCACGCGCGACAGCTCAAGGTCGTGGATGCCACGTGCCCGCTCGTCGCCAAGGTGCACCGGGAAGTGCGGCGTTTCAGCGAGGCGGGATACCAGGTGCTGCTCGTGGGCGACGCCGGACACGATGAGGTGGTCGGGACGCTTGGGCAGGCACCCTCTGCGCGCCTTGTCGAGCCTGGCTCGGATGTGTCACGGCTGTCCGCCGTGGATTCCGAAAGGGTCGCCTGCGTGACGCAGACGACGCTGAGCCCACATGACGTGGCGCCCGTGGTCGACCAGCTGCGGAAGCGATTCCCGTCGTTGGCTGCGCCGGCGGCGACCGACATCTGCTTTGCGACCCGGAACCGCCAGGCCGCTGTCACCTGGCTCGCCCGGAGCGTCGACATCGTCCTGGTGGTCGGCGACTGGACGAGCTCGAATTCCAGGCGGCTTCGCGAGGCGGCCAGCGCGACGGGCACTCCTGCATACCTGATCCGCAGCGTGGCTGACATCCAGGACACCTGGCTCGTTGGCATCGACGTAGTTGGCGTGTCCGCTGGGTCTTCCACACCGGAGCATCTGGTTTCCGAAGTCGTGGATCAATTCAGACGTAAAGGGGCCACGGTCGAGCAGAAGGTATTCCTCGACGAACGCGTCTCCTTCGCGCTGCCGCGCCAGGTAGCCGAGCAGGGCGGTCGAGCATGAGTCGTCTGCACCGCAGGATGGGGCTGATCGGCCCTATCGCCTGGCGGAGCGTGCCGGTAACACGGAGATGCATCACATGGGGAGGTCACAAGATGTCCAAGAAGTCAATCGCTCGCCTGTTCTGGGCGAGCGTGACGCTGTTCGTGGCCGGGATCGTCCTGGCCTTCGCCGCTGCGTGGCTCGCCTTCGCGAGCGACGCGTTCGTCATGGATGGCCCTGACGTCGTCGGAATCAAAGGCAACGGGTGGGCGCTGGCGATGGTCGTGACCGGCGGCGTTGCGCTGCTGGCAGTGGTGGCCGGCGCCGTCGGCGGACTCGTGTCCTGGATCGGCGCTCTCCTGAACACGGCGCAGCTCACGGACAAGACGTGGTTCGTCCTGCTCCTGGTGCTGGGCCTGTTCAGCTTCGGACTCGTCGCGATGATTGCGTACCTGATTGCCGGGCCCGATGGGACCGCTGGCGAGGTAACCGCGCCGGGACCGGCGACTACCTAGAAAGGATCGAATCACATGTCCACTCACGCCTACCAGGTCGTACCGGGCGTTCGACCACACGCGCGATCGTGGGCTGCCGATGTGGCTGCCTCGCGGCTGGCTGGTGTCGTCCTCCTCGCCCTGGCGGCCGGCTTTCTCACCGTCATCATGCTGGGAGGCTCGATCGCACCCAACTACGACTACGAGAACGGAGCACTCAGCGATCTCGGCGTTATTCCGGAAACGGCGTTGTTGTTCAACGGCACCCTGGTCGCGATCGGAACGCTGAACATCATCGGGGGCTACCTGCTCTACCGATCGCACGGCAGGGCGTGGATCCTCACGATCTTCATCCTGGGAGGAATCGGCGCCGTCGGGGCGGGGCTCTTCCCGCTGAGCAGCGGCGACCTTCACTCGCTGTTCGCGCTCTTCGGCTTCGCGTTCTTCAACCTGGAAGCGGTGGCGGCGGCAACCGTGCTGCCGCGTCCGATGAACGGCATCTCGCTGTTCGCCGGTATCGCCGGGACAGCGTTCGTGGTGTTGATGGTGATCGGCGACGCGGGCAACACCGCCGCCTTCGGCGTCATCGGCCATGGAGGGACCGAACGCATGATCGTGTACCCGGTCATGTTGTGGCTCGTTGCCCTCGGCGGCTACCTGATCGCGCAACCGAGCCCTGATACCCGCTAAAGCAAGCGCCAGTAGCCGGCGTTTAAGGCCGGCGACCTCCCGGTCGCCGGCCTCTTCCATCACACGAATGGATTCGGTGTGGATCGGCGTCGTCCTTCAGATTGTCGTCGGCTTCGCACAGGGCATGGTTGCCTTGTTCTGGCTGCGCCATAGCACGTCGAGGAAAGCGCGATGACTCGGAGCCCGAGAATCGGAACGGGGTAGGGAACGACCACAATAGGTCAGCACAACGGGCCAGACGGCCCGGGGGGCTCGTGACTCGCGGCTCTCCACGTGGCTGAGACGCTGGGAAATGCTGAAGAGGCGAAGCAAGCCGCTCCGCGCGCCACGCTCGGCGCGAAGCGCTCAGTGAGGCAACGACGATGATGATCCCGCGGCCCCTTCTTCTGTTCCTGGCCTTCTGCGGAGGCGGCGCACTCTTTGGTATGCCGCTCGTATTGGCGGCCGCTCTCAGCGGGAACCCGTCCGGACCGACGGCTGTGCAATCGGGCAGCCCGGTGCCATCGGCCAGTCAGGGCGCCATCAGCGACGAAGTCGTCGGGGAGCTTACGTTCCGGGCGTTCGATCTCGGCTTCGAGCCGGCGAACGCGGAGGTGGAGCAGCCCGGCCGTTACACGGTGATGTTTGTGAACGATGGAGAGATCTTCCACAACATCACCTTCGCGGACGGGACGGTCATCGAGGCCGAGGCGGGCGAGAGCGCTGAGGGCGAAGTGATGGTCCCGGCCGAAGGGCTCGGCTACGTGTGCTCCATCCCGGGACACGCGGATGGAGGGATGCGCGGCTCCATCACCGTTGCCGGCGGACACACGGAAGTTCCGCACAGCGGCCCGTCGCAGGAGCCGGGGGCGAACGCGTCAATCGAGCCGGATCCGGAGGCTCCGGAGTACACGCTCCACGACCCCGCCGCCCCGCCTCTGGCGACCGGCCGCGTGCACGACCTGGAGCTCACCATCACCGAACGCGAGATGACGGTTGCGCCCGGCTTCGTTCAGACCGTGTGGACCTTTGGCGATACGGTTCCGGGTCCGGTGCTGCGAGTGAAGGTGGGCGACACGGTGCGGGTGACCCTCCGGAACCCGGATACCAACAAGCTGCCGCACTCGATCGACTTCCACGCGTCACTGGTCGCCTGGAACGACGAAATGCGTTCCATCGACCCGGGCGACGAGCTGGTCTACGAGTTCGAGGCCAAGTACGCCGGTGTCTTCATGTATCACTGCGGTACGACGCCGGCGCTGCACCACATCGCCAGCGGCATGTTCGGCATGATCATCGTGGAGCCGGAAGGCGGCCTGCCGCCTGTCGACCACGAGTTCGCCCTCATCCAGAGTGAGTGGTACCTGGGGGAGCAGGCGGGATTCGTCAGCCTTGCCAAGGCTTCCTCGGCCGCCCCGGCTCCGGAGTTCGTGGTCTGGAACGGCGTGGCCAACCAGTACGCCGAGCATCCGATCGAAGTGCCTGTCGGTGAGACCGTGCGCGTGTTCGTCCTGAATGCCGGTCCGAGCATCGACTCTTCGTTCCACGTGGTCGGCACGATCTTCGACGAGGTCATCAAGGAGGGGGTCGCACTGCGCCGCGATAATGCGGGGCGGTGGGGCTCACAGGCCGTCGATCTCTCGCCCGCACAGGGTGCGATTGTGGAGATGCACTTCGACGAGGACGGCCTGTACCCGATCGTCACCCATGCCTTCAACTTCGTGGGTCGTGGGGCGCTCGGACTCTTCCAGGCGGGCGATGGCGGCCCACCACCGGCAGGCGGCCACTGAGCGCCCGAGCTCGTGACCCTGGTCGTCATCACCTTCCTCGCCATCCTGACCGTGGCCGCCGCGGTCGGGGTGGTGGTCATTGCCGCCCTCACCGTCACACGCCGGATCGCGCCAGCGCGCGCGATGATCGGATCTGCCGCGCTGTGGCTCGCCTTCGTGATCGCGCTGGTCGCAACGTCCGGCAGCCTGTACCTCTCTGAAGTCGCCCGCTTCACGCCGTGCGCGCTGTGCTGGTACCAGCGCATCGCCATGTACCCGCTGGTCATCATCCTGGGGATCGCCGCCTGGCGCGGGGACCGCGGCGTCAGGCGGTACGTGGTCCCGCTCGCGACGGTCGGCGCGATCATCGCGGCCTATCACGTTGCGCTCCAGCGGCTGCCCGGCCTGCCTTCGGGAACCTGCTCGCTCGATGTGCCGTGCACCGCCATCTACGTCGAGCGCTTCGGGTTCGTGACCATCCCCTTCATGGCACTCGTTGCCTTCCTGTCCATCCTGGCGTTGCTCGTCGGCCTGTTGCCGAGCGACGCCGGCAAGCCACCGGAGCCTGCCTGAGATGCCGAAGGCCAGCCGTTCGCGGGGCGCTCCACGCCGATCGCAGCCCGCAGCGCGTCGGTCGAACACCCCATTCATCCTGGTCGGCGCGGCCGCGGTGGTGGTCAGCGCCGCGCTCGCGGCCATCGCCCTGTCCGGCCCGGGCGAGATCGCGGAGCCCGCGGCGCAGGTCAGCATTGCCGGCCAGCCGCTGCCCGAGTACCCCGGATCCGCGGCAGATCCCGCGGTCGGCCAACCCATGCCGACCCTGTCCGGCGTCGGCCTCGACGGTCGGCAGATCAGCATCGGCCCCGATGATGGCCCGATGGCGGTGGTGGTCCTTGCGCACTGGTGCACCCACTGCCAGGCCGAGCTGCCCAGGATCGTGCAATTCATCCAGCAGGGCGGCGTGCCGGGGGGCGTGGCGGTCGTCGGGCTCTCCACTGGCATCGACGCGGTGCGGCCGAACTACCCACCATCGGCCTGGTTCGACCGTGAGGCCTGGCAGCAGCCGACCCTCATCGATGACGCCGGCTCACGCGCGCTGGGCGCGCTCGGGATGAGCAGCTTCCCGGGATTCGTCTTCGTCGACGGCCAGGGCAGGGTCGCGTTGCGGCTCACCGGCGAGATCGGGCCTGAGGCGTTCGGAGCCGCCCTCGCCTCGCTGGCGCCCTGAAGCGCGGCGGGCGCGGCGCGGGCCTATCGCCCTCCCGGGAACGGGGGTATCGAGCGCTTCGTCCCGTCGAAATCGAGTACTTCGGCTCTTGCACGGGGCCTGGTCGGGCAGAACCATTGCGTGGCGGACGAGATGCACCACGGCCCGCAGGCAGGAGGTAGCTTCGATGCAGTGGGACCTTGGTATCCAGGGGCTCGGATTGCTCACCGTCATGGCCCTCGCTTTCGGTGTCATCGCCCAAGCGACGGTCGGCAGGGTGACGACTCCATGGCTGTGGCTCATCGGCTCGGTGACGTTCTTCGTCGCCGGCCTCATCACCAGCGAAGTCTGGTTCGGATGGGCAACAGCAGAGGAACTTCAGCCGAACATCGACGGCCT
>DASSCW010000115.1:0-2095 GCA_035697465.1 Candidatus Limnocylindria bacterium
CCGATACGGACGCTCAAGGTGAGCTGAACAACGAAGACGACGACGGCGACGCCGCCCCGGGAGTGGCATCGGGCCTGTCGGAGCCGGCAGCATCGTCCGTAGGACGATTGCTGTCCGGCGCAGGGGCGGGGGCGGCATCGCCGTCGGCGTCACCCGACCAGACCCAAGCGGAGGCAGCCAAGTGAGCATCGCAAGCATGCTCCCCATGGGCGAGCTCACCAACCCCGGCCAGATGCGCCTCGCCCTGGTGCAGGTAGTCAACTGGGGCACCTTCCATGGCGCCCACACGATGCACGTGGACCGCAACGGCACCCTGCTGACCGGCAATTCCGGCGTCGGCAAGTCCACGCTGTTCGACGCGATGCTCCGGGTCTTCGACGCCAGGCCGCGCTCCAACGAGGCCGCGGCCCAGCGCGCGGGCGGCGCGGTCGAGGACAAGCGGACCACCTTCACCTACATGCGCGGCAAGGTGGGGGACAAGGCCGTCGGCGAAGGCTCGGCGAGTGCGTTCCAGCGCCCCGGCGCCACCTGGTCCGCCGTCGCGCTGACCTTCGACAACGCCGCCGGCACGCGGGTGACGGTGTCGGCCCTGTTCGACCTGCCCAAGAACGGCACGGAGTCCAGCGTCGGCCGGTACTACCTGATCGACAACAAGCCGCTGGACCTCGCGGCAATCGAGGGCATCGCGGAGAAGCGCTTTACCAAGTCGGCGCTGGACGTGATCTTCCCGGACGCCCAGATCTTCGACGTGCACAAGGCCTTCGCGGAACGCTTCCGGCGCCTGCTCGGGATCAATTCGGACCAGGCGCTGCCGCTGCTGCGCGTCATCCAGGCCGGCAAGGGCCTCGGCGGCAGCGTCAACAACTTCTTCCGCGACCAGGTCCTGGACGCGCCCGCCACGCTGACGGCGGCCGATGACGTCGTCGAGGAATTCAGCAACCTGATGTCGATCCGGCAGCGCCTCGAGGACGTCCGGCAGCAGCGCGACCAGCTGGCCCCGGTCCCCGGGCTGAACAAGGAGTATGCCCAGTCGCTGCTGGATGCGAACCGCCTGCGGGAGCTCGCCGGCGAGGAATTCGAGGCCTACCGGCAGCAGCTGGCCGTCACGGTCCACGAGAAAACGCTCGCCCGGTTCAAGGACCTGGCCCAGGCGAAGGCCAAGGAACTCGGCGCCGAGCGCGGCATCCGGGACGGCCTGGCCAAGGAACTGCGGCAGCTCGAGGCGGACTACAACAACCAGGGCGGCAACGCGATCTCCGCGATCGAGCAGGCGCTGGAGAACGCCCGGGTGGGACTCAAGCTCCGCCAGCAGGTCGAGGAATCGGCCCGGAAGGCGCTCTCCGACGCCGGCCTCGAACTTCAGTGGTCCGCGGCCGGCTGGGAGCAGGCCCACGAGCATGCGGCCGCCCGCTCGGCCGAGCTGAAAGACGATTCGGAGGCGCTCAGGGAGCTGCGCTTCGAGGCGTTCGACGGCCACGCGACCAGGAAGCGCGAGCTCGCCGCGGCCCAGCAGGAACTGGGGTCGCTCAGGACGCGCAAGTCCCTGCTGCCGCCGTCGAGCATTGAAAACCGCAGCGCCATCGCGGCGGCCACCGGCGTGCCCGAGGAGCAGATGCCGTTCGGCGGCGAGCTGATCGACCTTGCGGAGGGCCAGGAACGGTGGCGGCCGGCCGCGGAGCGCGCGCTGCGCAGCCTCGCCACCACGCTGCTGGTCCCCGGCGAGCACTTCGGCGCCGTGACCCGCTACCTCAACGACCATTCCGTCCGCGGAGCGCTGCGGGCGGTGGACGTCTCGAAGCCGCTCGCCGGCGGGGCGCTGGCCGTGCAGGACGCGGCCGACGGCGATCTGCTCACCAAGCTGGACATCCTCGCCACGGGCGCGGCTGCTGAACCCGGGGCATGGATCCGTGAGCGGATCGCCATCGACTTCGCCTACCCCTGCGTGGAGGACCCTGACGAACTGGCCGGGCTGGACAAGGGCCTGAGCCTGGGCGGCGTGGTCAAGCGCAACCGCCACACCGTGGAAAAGGACGACCGTTTCACGAGCCGGCAGGATTACGTCCTGGGCTTCGACAACGCCGCCAAGCTGGAACTC
>DASSCW010000116.1:0-3335 GCA_035697465.1 Candidatus Limnocylindria bacterium
GTCGAGATGGAGCCGGGCGCGCATCGGCCCACCTAGCTGTTCCCTTTCCAGTCATGCAAGGTCATGCACCGTGGGCATCGTGTCGAGAAGGTTGGCGGGATACGGCGCGCTGGCACGACTCGGGATGCCGCCGATCGCATAACGAGGCGTCGGATTCGGCCCAGCGTCTCGTTACCATATCCACCCTGAATAGCGGCAGGACTCGGCCGTTTTCACCCTGCCCCGCCGGATCGGCCTAGACTGGACGGCCATATTGCCGCAGGGGAATGAGACCGATGAATGTGACAGAGATGCTGGAAGGCGCCCGCGACGCCATGACCGTCAAGCGCGTGTATGGCGACCCGATTGAGCGCGATGGGCTGACGATCGTGCCGACCGCCGACGTGCGGGGTGGCGGTGGCGGTGGCGGAGACGCGGAGAATAACGGTGGCGGCGGATTCGGCCTGCAGGCCCGACCGGTGGGCATCTACATCGTCAAGAACGGCGAGGTGAACTGGGAGCCGGCGGTCGACGTGAACCGCATCTCGATCATGGGAATCGTCGCCGGGATCGTGGCGCTGCTCGTCCTCCGCTCGATCGTCAAGGCGTTCGCCAGCCGCTGAACGTTTCGCTCCGGCCCACCGTAGGGTCGGTGTGAGGCTGGTCATCGCGGCGATCCTCCTCACCAGCTGCGCCACATCCAGCGGGAGTCCGGTCGCCACGAATTCTCAGGATCCGCTCGTTTCGCGCTTCGGCACGCCCGGTCCGCCGCCGGCGGTGACCGAGCGCTCTACCGAGTCGAGCGATGGCGTCAGCGTCACCGACCTCTCCTTCGGCGACGGTGCCGCCGCGACCGATGCCTACCTGGTCCGGTCCGATTCCGCCGAATCTGCCGCGGGCATCCTCTTCTTCCACTGGGTCGAGTACGGGTCGCCCACCTCGAACCGCACCGAGTTCCTGGAGGAGGCGAAGGCCCTCGCGGACCGCGGCGTGGTGTCGCTCCTGGTCGATGGGCGGTTCCCGTGGAAGGAGACCCCGAAGTCGCTCGCGCATGACGTGGCCGCGGTTGAGGCCGATGCGGACATGGTCCGGCAGGGACTGGACCTCCTGCGCTCACAGCCGGTGGTGGATCCGGCGCGCATCGCCCTGGTCGGCCATGACTTCGGCGCGATGTACAGCTCGATCGTGTTCGGGGCCGATCCGGCGCCGATGGGCATGGTGATGATGGCGCCCACCGCACGCTGGGCCGACTGGTTCCTGAAGTATTGGCGGATCCAGGATCCGGAGGCGGATTATCTCGCCGCCATGGCCCCGCTCGACCCGGTCACCTGGCTGCCACGCGGCGAGGGGCGGCCGATCCTCCTCCAGTTCGCTGACCACGACCAGTACGTTTCCGATGCGGTGGCCACGGAGATCGCGGCCGCAGCCGGATCCACCGCCGAGGTGCGGAACTACGACGCTGAGCATGAGCTGAGTGAGGAGGCGCGCGCGGAGCGCGCCGAGTGGCTCGCCGATCTACTGGACCTGCCGCCAGCCAGCTGAGCCCGCCCATCCCTATGCTTGGCGCATGGCAGAAACACAATTCACAGAGGCGAACGGCGTACGGCTGGCTTACGACGTCACTGGGGATGGGCCGCCGGTGGTCCTTCTCCACGCCGGCATCGTCGATCGGGGCATGTGGAACGACGTCGTTCCGCTGCTGGCGGATGCCTTCCGGGTCATCCGTTACGACGCGCGAGGATTCGGTGAGTCCTCTCGGCCGCCCGATGGCGCGTTTGCCCGCTGGGACGATCTCTTCGCCGTCATGGACGCCGCAGGCGTCGATCGGGCGCACCTGGTGGGCGTCTCCCAGGGCGCCGAAACGGCCCTCGACGCGACGCTGACCTCTCCCGAACGGGTTGACCGCTTGATCCTGGTGGGCGCCGGCATGCGCGGCTGGGACTTCCGCGAAGAGCTGAATGAGCGGTGGCAGGCAGAGGTGGCGGCCTGGGAGCGCGGCGAGATCGATCAGGTCGCGGAGCTCAGCATGGGGACATGGTTTGACGGGCCGATGCGCACGGCGGCGGACGTCGACCCTGACGTCCGCCAGCGCGCATGGGCCATGCAGCGACACGCGATCGACATCGAGAACGACGATGCGCAGGCACGGTCCCCCGAACCACCGTCGAGCGAGCGCCTTGCGGAGGTCGCCGCTCCCGCGCTGGTCGCGGTGGGAGAGCTTGACCAGCCCGACATGGTCGCCATTGCCGAGAAGCTCGCCGAGGGAATCCCCGGCGCGCAGCATGTCGTCCTGCCCGGCGTTGCCCACCTGCCACCGATGGAGCGCCCGGCGGACTTCGCCGCCCTGGTGCGCGACTTCCTGACCGGCTAGTCGTCAGCCGCCTGGTTCGGACTCGATGCTGTAGAGCCTGATCCCTCGGGTGTAGTAGCACGGCGACGGGTCCCCGTGGACATCGACGATGGATCCACTGAGCGTCACTCTGTCGCGGCGCCGCAGCACGACGCCGTCGGCCGTGTCGCGAAGGACGTCGCCTTCCTCGTCGTACCTGAGCCCGGCCGGCCATGAAATCACCGGAAGGTACGAGTCCTCGCCGCCATCGAGGATGACGACGGGCCATTCGTAGTTGCTGCATTCGTCGAGGCTGCCGGAACCCTGGACCCGATCTGGCAGCGTCCACACCAGGAAGGCGGCTGCAACGGCGACGCCGATCACCGTGGCGATCACGACGACTCGTGAATCCCGACGCGTGCGCGGCTGGCTGGTCACCTCAGTGGGACGAGGTTCTCGCAGTCCAGGTTCCCTGTGACCGAAGCTCTCAGCCGGCCAAACCTTCCAGGGCGCTGACCGAGTAGGCGGTCATGGCGTGGCTGAAGCCCTTGAGTTCCAGGTCCGGGACCGGCTCCACCACGACCCGATCCTCGACGGCCGCCAGCACGCGCTGACTGACCAGGATCTGGTTTCCGGCCGCCGCGCTCGACAGGCGGGACGCAAGGATTACCGAGTTGCCGACCGCCCCGTAGTCATATCGGCCTTCGAAGCCGATGCGCCCCAGCGTCGCAAAGCCGGCCGCGATCCCGATACCGAGCCCGAGCTCGTACCCGCGCTTGCGCCACGCCGCAGACAATGTGGCGAACCGCTCGCGCATCTCCACCGCCGTCCGAACGGCGACGAACTGGTGGTCGGCAACCGACTGGGGGTCATTGAAGAAAACCATCAGCCCATCGCCGGCGAAGTGTTCAACGGTCCCGCCGTTCGCGACGGCCAGCTCCCCAACCGCGGTGTGGTACTCGCGCAGCACACCGAGAACCTCCTCCGGCTCGGCCTGCTCGGCGAACGCGGTAAAGCCCCGGAGGTC
>DASSCW010000117.1:0-8606 GCA_035697465.1 Candidatus Limnocylindria bacterium
GGCGAGAAGTTCGTCGACACCGTCATCGCCAGCCGCGATCGGGCCTTCCTGAACCAGGTCTGGCAAGGTCCGGAGATGCTGCCGACGCTCGAGGAGATCAAGGCACCGGCACGCTGGATCGCGCGGCTGGAGGGTGCCGCGGCGGAGGGCTCCCACTGAACGCCGGGGAGCTCGTCGTGCTGGCGACCCCCATCTTCGGCGCTCCGCTCGGCCCGGAGCACGTGGCGCGGATCGAGGAGGTCCGCGGCGCCCGGGTGGTTCCCATCTCGCGCGAAGGGATGGTGCACGACGACGCGGAGGCTGCCCTCTCGGCGGCCAGGGTGCTCCTGCGCGGCGGCGTGCCGGCATCGGTCCTTGACCACGTGCTGGGTCGTGCGCCGCGCCTGGAATGGATCCACTCATTCTCGGCGGGTGTCGACCGGGTCGCCACGCCCGCGGTCCGCGCACGCGGCCTCATGGTCACCAACGCCCGTGGCGTCTTCAGCCGGCCAATCGCCGAGTACGTCGTGATGATGTGCCTGGCCATCGCGCGCCGCCTGCCGCAGCTGCTCGAGCTGCAGCGCGAGCGAACGTGGCAGCCACTGCGTGGTCGCGAGCTGGGTGGCATGACCATCGGCATCGTTGGCTACGGGAGCATCGGCTCCGAGATCGCACGCCTGCTCGAGCCGTTCGGCGCCGCGGTGCTGGCGACCCGGCGCCGTCCCGAGCGCGGGGCGGACGAGTCGAACGTCGAGTTGCTGAGCATGGAACAGCTGCCCGAGCTGCTGGGTCGCAGCGAGGTGGTGGTGGTGGCTGCGCCGCTGACGGAGGAGACGGCGGGCCTGATCGGCGCGCCGCAGCTGCGCGAGATGCGCGAGGACGGCTGGCTGATCAACATCGCCCGCGGTCGGCTCATCGACGAGCTCGCCCTCCGTCGCGCGCTGGAGGCCGGCTGGATTGCCGGCGCGGTGCTCGACGTGTTCACCGAAGAGCCGCTCGGCCCCGACTCGCCGCTCTACGACACGCCGAACCTGATCCTGACGCCGCATAGCAGCTGGTCGAGCGACCGCGTGGTCGAGCGGTCGATCAGCCTCTTCGTCGAGAACCTGCGGCGCTTCGCCGAGGGCGAGCCGCTCGAGAACGTCGTTGACCTGGAGGCCGGGTACTAGGCGGTGCAGGTCACCATCGTGGGGCTGCCCGGATCGGGCAAGAGCACCGTCTTCAACGCGCTGACCGGCGCGCAGGCCGAGACCGGCGGCTTCTCAGGCGGTCGCGCTGCGCCCAACGTCGGCGTCGTCAAGGTGCCCGATGCGCGCCTGGATGCCTTGTCCGAGCTCTTTCATCCCAAGAAGACCACGCCCGCCGACGTCACCTACGTCGATGTCGCCATCCCGGCCGGGGCTGCGCGCGAGGGGACCATTCAGCCCGATGTGCTGGCCCAGATCCGCAATGCCGACGCGCTGGTGCATGTCGCGCGGGCTTTCGAGGGCGGCGTCGCGGAGCGGCCGGCCGATCCGTGGAGGGATGTGGACGAGCTGGACCTGGAGTTCACCATCGCCGACCTGACGGTGGTCGAGAAGCGATTGGAGAAGCTGCGCACCTCCGGACGCCACGGCTCCGCGTCTGAACGCGAGCAGAACGCCCTGGAGGAACAGCTGCTCGACCGGCTGCTGCCGCACTTGTCGGAGGGTCATCCGCTGCGGACGTTGGACCTGACCGATGATGACGAGCGCCGGCTGCGCGGCTACCGCTTCCTGACCCAGAAGCCAGTGCTGGTCATCCTCAACATCGACGAGAACCGGCTGGCCGAGGCCTCGTCCCTGGAAGAGGCGGGCCGCGCTCGCCATGCGCAGCCACACGTGGACGTTGCCGCGCTTGCCGGCAAGATCGAGGCGGAGATCGCGCAGCTGTCGCCTGAGGACGCCGGCGCCTTCATGGCCGACCTCGGCATCGCCGAGGCATCCCGTGGCCGCGTCATCCGCCTGACGTACGCCCTGCTGGGCCTCTTCAGCTTCTTCACCGCCGGCGAGGACGAGTGTCGCGCGTGGACTCTCTCGGTCGGCGACAGCGCGGTCGATGCGGCAGCGGCCATCCACACGGACCTGGCCCGTGGCTTCATCCGCGCCGAGGTGGTGACGTACGACGACCTGATGGCCTGCGGGAGCATGGTGGAGGCGCGCAAGCGCGGCCTGCTGCGAGCGGAAGGCAAGGCCTACAAGGTGCGCGACGGCGACGTCATCGAAGTGCTGTTCAACGTCTGGCGCTGACGCCCTCGGAGCGCTAGGACGACGAGCGGTCGAGCTCCACGATCATGCTGCGGAACTCATCCGACTGGTCCACCAGGAACGTGTCCGCCGCATCGACGCCGACGGCCATGCTGGCGGTCAGCTTCTCGTCACCGATGTAGATGAACCCGTGCGTTCGCTCCAGCTCGCGCGCGATCGCCTCGACCAGCGTGTCCTCTTCATACGTGTCGATCACCGCGGTGCGCGCCATCTCGACCAGTGCGGCGAATTCGTCGCGGCTGAGCTCGCGCTCGGTCACGAGCAGCGCGTCGGTCAGCAGATCGGTGGCGCCTTCGTGCAGCTCGTAGAAGTAGAGACGGGCCATGGACCGATGATAGCCCGATGCTGATTCAGTCGCGGTCCCGCCCCCTGGACCTCCTCGTGGTCGGCGGCCTGACGGTCGATCGATTCGCCGATGGGTCGTCTGCGCCGGGCGGCTCCGTCCTGCATGCCATCCGTGCCGCGGCGGAGCGTCGTCTCCGCATCGGCGTGGTGACGGCTGCCGGGCCTGAACCCGAGGCGCAGGCGGGGCTGGTAGAGCTCCACCGGCTCGCCGCAGGGTTAGAGGTGGCTACCCACGCGGCAACCTGGACCTTCCGTCATCGGGACTCCATTGATGGACGCCGCCTCTGGCTCGAACAAAGGGGTGGCCCCGTCGCTTGGGCGGGTGGCGCGCCCGACGGCCGCCGCACTCGGGCGATCCTCTACGCGCCGGTGGCCGACGAGGTCGATGTCGCCGCACTGAACTCGTGGGAGGAGGTTCGGGCTCGGAGCGCCATCCTGCAGGGATGGCTCCGATCCACCGGTGAGGACGGCGAGGTCCTCCAAAGGCCGCTATTGGCGCTCGACGATCGGTTGTGCGAGGCCCTCGGCCGCCTCGACCTGGTGGTGGCGAGCCGAGAGGATCTGTCGGCGGAAGGGGACGCGCCCTCGGACCAGCTGGCGGCCCTCCGTGTGACGCTTGGCGCTGGGCCGGCGCTGGTCGTGACCGATGGTGCCGATGGATTGTGGCTCGACGTCGGAGGTGATCGCGAGCATCTGCCGGTTGTGTGGCTGGTCGAGGATGTGCCCACGGTCGGAGCGGGCGACGTTCTCGCCACCTTCCTGACGATGGGGGCCGCTGATCCTCCGGGAGGATGGCATGCGCACGCGGAACGGGCCATGCGCGTAGTGGCGGAAGTGCTCGATGGGCGGAAGCGCCGCTAGTCGGAGCTACGCCACCCGCGTCTGTCGCGCGGCGCGCCGCTCCGCTGCCGCGACCCATCGTCGCAATCGACGCAGGCGTCCCTCGACGCGCACCCGTGTCCGGCCAATTGCGTCGAGGCTGCCCCCGCGCCCGAGCGCGAAGGCGAGGTCCAGCACTCGTGACGCCGCCGCGGCCGCCTCCAGGGCGCCGAACAGGTCGTGGCGATGTCGTTCGCGGATGCGGGCGACCTCGATCCAGGCACTGGCCGCGTCCACCGACGCGCGTCGGGTTCCCAGCCGCCAGAGCTCCTCGGCGCGCTCGACCTCGCCCGCCGCCAGCAAGAGTCGCGTCGCGATGCGGCGCAGCGCGGTCGCCTCGGCGGGATCGGTCGTGACCGCCTGCCCGCTCTCGACCAGCTCGAGCGCGTCGTCGAATGCTCCGGCGCGCATCAGGTCCAGCGCCATGCCGCGCGGGTCGAGGACGGCAGCCTCACGCCACGCGCCGGCACGGAGCCGCGCAACCTCGGCCTCCAGCAGCGCCAGGCTCACCACGTCCTGCAGGTTGTGGTCGAGCACGACCGCCAGGATGTCCGGCGAGCCGCCGCTCAGGTAGCCGAAGTAACGGGCGGGCACCTCGCTGCCCGGGCAGTCGGAGGTTCGCTGCACGCCGAGCACGCCAGACTCGACATCGGCCAGGCGCGCGCCACCCAAGGGACGCCGGAAGAGGCGCCGCGCGGTGGGCAGCAGGTCGTCGTGCGTTTCCGGAATGCCAGCCTGCTCTCGGAAGAGGCCATGCACCGTCAGCCGAGCGGCAAGCATCGGGATATCGAATGCTCGGCCGTTGTACGTCACGATGCGGCTCGCCGCGGCCAGGTCGGCGGCGAGTGCGCGCAGGAGCGGACGCTCGTAGGGGTAGTCGGGCAGGAGGTACTGCCGGACCACGATCGTGCCGCCATCGACGCGCGCGACACCGGCAAGGAAGATGACGGTGCCGGCGCCAGTCGAGAGGCCAGTGGTCTCGGTGTCGAAGTAGGCACCGGCCGGCAGCGCGGCGACGGCAGCCGCGGAGCCCGCCGGCAGCCCTATCCGTCGCTCGATGACCAGGGCGTTTCCGCCCTCGACAACCATCGTGCGAGCGCCGAACCAGCGCGAAAGCGTATCGAGCCGATCGTCGGCGATACGTGCGGGGCGGGGCGCGGGGACGCGAATCGCCGCAAGGCGCTCGGCAAGCGTGCGCGTGCCCAACGTTCAGGCCGTCATCGCGGCGAGCAGCTCGACCACGGTCCGCTTCCCCCGCGCCCCGACCTCGATGGCCGGTCCGACGCAGGCCGGGCAGCCGTCGGCGCAGGCGCACGACTCCACCGCGTCGCGACAGGCGCGGATGAGCTCGCCGGTGAGGGTGTAGAGCCGTTCTGTCAGGCCCACGCCGCCGGGCACCGCGTCGTACAGGTAGAGCGTGGGCTGGCCCGTGAACGGCGCCTGGACCTGGGCCAGCACCCCGAGGTCGCGCGGGTCGCACATCAGGAGCAGGGAAGCGGTCGTCCGCGCCACGCGCGCCAATCCGATCAAAGCCCCGTCCAGCGTGTCGCGGTCGTATCGGTTCACGAGCTCCGCCGGCGGGACGATCCAACAGGCGGTGGTGTGCATCTCCTGCTCCGGGATGCTGATCGAGCCCCAGCCCACGTTCTCGTGGGTGTGGAACTTGAGCTTCTTGAACATGGTCACCTTCCAGGCGACCATCACCTCGCCGCGCTCGTGCCTGCCCACGGCAGGCGCGTCAGCAGTGTCGAAGACCTCGAGCACCTTCAACGTGATGCCCAGGTCCGCATCGGTGTAGTAGTCGACGTCGGTCCGCGTGACGTAGGCCTTGCGCTCGTCCCAGTCGAGGCGGTCGACGTGGTGCTGCACGCCCTCGTGGATGTAGATCGCCTTCTCGTGGACGAGGAGCGGCGCCGCGAACAGGTCGACCTCGCCCAGCACCCGGTGCCGGTCGCCGGTGGTGTCGATGATGACCACGTTCTCCGGCGCGCCGCTGCGCAGGCTGAAGTCGCTGGCCGGGAAGTTCTGGTGGCTCCAGTAGTAGCGGTCGTCGTCCGCGCGACGGATGTACCCGTCCTCCTCCAGAACGTCCAGCAGGGTGGGCGTCTCCTCGATCCCGAACCGCTCGTTGGCGGGCACCGGCAGCTCGAAGGTGGAGGCTCGGAGATGGTTGAGAAGCACGTGAAGGTTGTCCGGGTTGATGAGCCCGTGCTCAGGTGATGAGTCGAACAGGTACTCGGGGTGCGCGGCCAGGAACTGGTCAATCGGTGCCGATGAGCAGACGAGGGCGGCAAGGCTCGTCCCAGCACGGCGGCCTGAGCGGCCCATCTGCTGCCAGGTGGAGGCGATGGTGCCCGGGTAGCCGATGCTAATGGCGGCGTCCAGGCTGCCGATATCGATCCCCAGCTCGAGGGCGTTGGTGGCGACCACGCCTCTCACCCGCCCGTCGCGCAGGCCCGCTTCGATCTCGTGGCGCTCGTTCGGCAGGTAGCCGCCCCGATAGCCGCGGATGGTGTGCGGATGGCCTGGAGGCGGCTCGAACGTCTCCCGCAGGTAGCTGGTCAGCACCTCCACTGAGGTGCGCGACCTTGCGAACGCGATGGTCTGCACGCCGCCGCCGATGAGGTGCTCGGCGATGCGCTGGCCGGTGAGCAACGCGGAGCCGCGGATGCCGAGCTCTGGATTCGCCACCGGGGGGTTGACGACCAGGATGTGCTTGCGGCCACGCGGTGCACCGCTGTCGGTGATCAGGTCGACCGGGCTCTCCAGCAGCCGTTCCGCGAGGTCGCCCGGATTTGCGATGGTGGCGCTGGCACAGATGAATACGGGATCGGCGCCGTAGTGTCGGCAGATGCGCCGCAGCCGGCGAATGACGTTGGCAACGTGGCTGCCGAACAGGCCCCGATACGTGTGCAGCTCGTCGATGACCACGAACTGCAGGTTCTCGAAGAGCTTGAACCACTTCGTGTGGTGCGGAAGGATTGCCGAATGGAGCATGTCGGGGTTGGTGATGGCCACCTGGCCGGCACTGCGTACCACGCTCCGGATTGAGGCTGGCGTGTCGCCGTCATAGGTGTGCGTCTTGAGCGGGATGCCCGCGGCCCCGGCAAACGCCCGCAACTCGACCAGCTGATCGGCCGCCAGTGCCTTGGTGGGGAACAGGTAGAGGGCCCGCGCCGCCTCATCTCGTGCGACGGCGTCGATGACCGGCAGGTTGTAGCAGAGTGTCTTGCCCGATGCCGTGGGCGTCACGACACAGACGTTCCGCTTCGCGCGAACGGACTCCACCGCTGCGGCCTGGTGCGTGTACAGCGCTTCGACCCCTCGGTCGCGGAGGGCTGCCACGAGGCGGGGATCGAGGCCGTCCGGCCAGGGCGCATAGCGGGGCGGCTGTGGCTCCAGGACCTTGTGCGCCGCGATCAGCCTCCCCATGGCGGGATCACCAAGGAAGGCGCCGATCGCGTCGTCCACAGAGCTCGGTCGATCGAGGAGCATGTCCGGGCCTCCCTTGCCTGGATTAGAACGCACGTTCGATCACCGTAGCACGGCCGTTCGGTTTACCGTGCGATTTGTGGACAACTCGCGCCCGAATCGGTTGCGCGGTGGAAAACTCCGCCCGTAGACTCAGAGCCGGATGACCGGCATCGACCTCTCGGCGCCCGCTCCGACGCCTCGCCGTCGGCGATCGGGCTACACCCTCCCTGCCTCGCGCGGCGGCCTGGCCTGGCTGGCCGTGCTGCTGCTGGTCGGCGCCTTCGTGGCGTTCCAGGTGGGGCGCGAGGTGTATGCCAGCTGGTCGATCGGCCAAGAGGCCGACCGCATTCGCGCCGAGATCGTGGCGATGGCCGAGGAGAACGCCGAGCTCCAGCGGGAGCTGGATTATCTGCAGTCGGACGCCTACATCTCGGCCGAGGCTCGCAAGCTCCTGAACCTGGGCTGGTGGAACGAGCGCGTGCTGATCATCCCGCCGGGCGCAGAGGCGGAGCTGCCGCCGTCGCTGCTCGAGCGGCAGGAGCCGCCCGCTCCGTTGCTGGAGCAGTGGCTGGAGCTCTTCTTCGGCGGCTGATCGCACGCGGCCGGTGTACGGCCGCGCCGTGACAGCTCACCTGTCGCGAAGCTCGGTCAGGCGGTCTTGCAACGTCATTGCGCCGATTGAGTCGATGGTCGCGAAGACGTACCCTGCCCCCGATGCAGGACAACCAGGTGCCCTCCGTGCCCCCGCGTGCGCGAACCTCGATCGTCGCGAGGCTGCTGCTTGGATTCGCGATCGTCAGCTTCATCCCCATTGTGGTGCTGGCCATCCTCTCCATCGGGGAGCTGACGAAGCCGCCACTTGACCCGGGAGGCAGCATCCCGGTTCAGCCCGACGACCGAACGATCGCGGGCGTTCCCATGGAGTTCGTCGGCCTGGGGGTCGCGGGCGGCACGATGTTCTTCGCGCTGGTAACGGCGCTCTACGTCGGTCGCACCATCATCCGGCCGCTCAGGCAGCTCGAAGCGTCGATGCAGCTGGTCGAGTCCGGCGAGCTGGATACGACTGCGTCCGTCGCCAGGGGCGACGAGATCGGCAACCTGGCCGCGGCGTTCAACCGGATGGTCGGCGCCCTGAGGCGCGAGGCGCTCGTTCGTGACCTGTTCGGCCAGTACGTCAGCCCCCAGGTCGCGCGACTCGCGATCGAGCAGGAGGGCGGCCTGGAGGGCCAGGTGGTCGAATGCACGGTCCTGTTCGTCGACATCCGCCGCTTCACTGCCCTGGCGGAGGTCCTGCCGCCGGCTCGCCTGATCGGGACGCTGAACAGCTATTTCGAGCGGATGCTCGTGGTCGTCGAAAGCGAGGGTGGGATCGTCAACAAGTTCGGCGGCGACAGCCTGCTCGCCGTCTTCGGCTCCCCGCTCAACCCCAGCTCGGATCACGCTGAGCGCGCCGTGCGCGCGGCGCTCGGCATGCGCGTGGCGCTGGCCGAATTCAATCGAGAGCAGGCTGCGGCGGAGCTGCCGGAGCTGACCGTCGGCTTCGGCGTGGCGACTGGCGAGCTGGTGGCCGGCAACGTCGGCAGCGACAGGAAGCTCGAGTACACCGTCATCGGCGACCCGGTCAATCTGGCGGCTCGACTGCAG
>DASSCW010000118.1:0-4819 GCA_035697465.1 Candidatus Limnocylindria bacterium
GGGATCGTCATCGGCAAGGGCGGCGCGAACGTCGAGTTCCTGCGCACGGCCATCGGCAAGCTGACCGAGAAGAAGGTCAAGCTCGAGATCAAGGAGATCCTCCAGCCGGAGCTGGATGGCGTGCTGGTGGCCCAGAACGTCGCCTCACAGCTCGAGCGGCGCATCGCGTTCCGCAAGGCGATCAAGCAGACGATCCAGCGCACGATCAAGGCTGGCGCCAAGGGCGTCCGCATCCAGGTCTCCGGACGCCTCGGCGGCTCCGAGATGAGCCGCACCGAGTGGGATCGCGAGGGTCGCATCCCATTGGGCACGCTGCGCGCCGACATCAGCTACGGCGTGGTCCACGCCCGGACCACGTACGGGCGCATCGGCGTCAAGGTCTGGATCTACCGCGGCGAGATCATCGGCGAGGCGCCGGGTTCGGCCCGCACCGAGCCGCGCGAGCGCGCGCGGCCGGCACGCGGCACCCGTTCGACCCGCACCAGCGCATCGGCCCCGGAGGCGGCAGCCGCCGCTCCCAGCGTCGCCAGCGAGCCGGCTGCTGCCGGCGAGGAAGCCTGAGCCGATGCTGCTGCCGAAGCGCGTCAAGCACCGCAAGGTGCAGCGCGGTCGTCGAGCGGGCATGGCCAAGGGCGGCACGACCGTCAGCTTCGGCGACTTCGGCCTGATGGCGGAGGAGGTCTGCTGGCTGACCAGCCGCCAGATCGAGGCCGCCCGACGAGCGATGACCCACCACATCAAGCGCGGTGGACGCATATGGATTCGCGTCTTCCCCGACAAGCCGGTGACCAAGAAGCCGGCCGAGGTGCGGATGGGATCCGGTAAGGGCGCGCCCGACCACTGGGTCGCGGTCGTGAAGCCGGGGCGCGTGATGTTCGAGATGTCCGGTGTGCCGGAGACGATCGCCCGCGAGGCGATGCGCCTGGCCCGCCACAAGCTGCCGATCTCGACGAAGTTCGTGGTCAAGGAAGGAGTCGAGCATGGACATCAGTGAGGTCCGGCGCCTCTCCGATCCCGACCTTGAGGCGGCGCTGGTGGACGCGAAGCAGGAGCTCTGGAAGATCCGCTTCGACCTCGCCACGCGCCAGGAGAAGAACTACAGCAGGCTGCCGGCGACGCGGAAGCGCATCGCCCGCATCCTCACCGTGATGACCGAGCGTCAGCACGCCGCGGAAGCGGCCGCTGACGCCGAGAAGGCCAGCTGATGCAGGGAAAACGACGAACCAAGGTCGGACGCGTGGTGTCCGACAAGATGGACAAGACCGTGGTGGTCAGCGTCGAGCGGCTGCGGCGGCACCCGATCTACAAGCGGGTGGTGCGGCTGTCGAGCAAGTTCAAGGCACACGACGAGGACAACGCGGCACATGTCGGCGACACGGTGCGCATTGAGGAGAGCCGTCCGCTCTCCGCCGAGAAGCGCTGGAAGGTCGTCGAAATCGTGGCGCGTGGCTCGCACGAGGAGCTGGTGGGCTAGATGATCCGCCAGTACACCCGCCTGCGGGTCGCCGACAACACCGGCGCCAGGACGCTGCAGTGCATCACCATCATCGGCCGCTCCGGATCGGACACCGCCGAGGTGGGGGATGTGATCGTTGCCAGCGTCAAGCAGGCGCTGCCCAACTCCGGCGTCAAGAAGGGCGACGTGGTCCGGGCAGTGGTGGTGCGGACGGCCAAGGAGTACGGCCGGCCCGATGGCAGCCACATCCGCTTCGACGAGAACGCGGCGGTGCTCATCACCCCGCAGGGCAGCCCGCGCGGCACACGCATCTTCGGGCCCGTCGCCCGCGAGCTCCGGGAGCGCAACTACATGAAGATCGTCTCGCTCGCACCGGAGGTGCTGTAGCCCGATGAACGTACGGAAGGGCGACACCGTCATGGTGCTGGCCGGCAAGGACCGCGGCAAGCGGGGAACCGTCGAGCGCGTGGAGGTCACGAAGCGTGGCCTCGGCGTGGTCGTGCCCGGCCTGAACATGGCGAAGCGTCACCAGCGGCCGCGCTCGCGGACGCAGCAGGCCGGCATCCTGGACCTGCCGGTACCGATCCACGTCAGCAACGTGCAGGTCGTCTGCCCGCGCTGCGACAAGCCGACCCGAATCGGGCACCAGGTGCTCGAGGACGGACGACGCCACGTGCGCGTCTGCAAGCACTGCGGCGAGCAGATCGAGACGGTGGGCAAGTGAGCGACGAGAAGACAGCCAAGCCCAAGGCGGCGCCGCGAAAGCCTGCAGCCGCGAAGTCACCCAAGGCCGCCAAGCCATCGACCAACGGCGAGTTCGCGCCGCCGACCTACGCAGGGCTGCGACAGCGCTACTTCGACGAGGTGGTGCCGGCGCTGCAGCGCGACTTCAGCTACGCCAACCGGATGCAGATTCCGCGCCTCGAGAAGGTCGTGGTCAACATCGGCCTGGGAGAGGCGATCGCCAACGCGAAGGCGCTGGACGCCGCGGTCGGCGACCTGGCGCAGATCACCGGCCAGAAGCCGATCGTGACCCGCGCCAAGCGCTCGATCGCACAGTTCCGCTTGCGCACCGGGATGCCGATCGGCGCCAAGGTGACGCTGCGCGGACAGCGGATGTACGACTTCCTGGAGCGCACGATGCGCCTGGCCCTGCCGCGCATCCGCGACTTCCGCGGGATTGCCACGCGCTCGTTCGACGGGCGCGGCAACTTCAGCCTGGGGCTGCGTGAGCAGCTCGTCTACCCGGAGATCGACTACGACAAGATCGACCGCCTGCGCGGCCTCGAGATCAGCATCGTGACCACCGCCAAGACGGACGAGGAGGGCCGCAGGCTGCTGCAGCTCCTCGGCATGCCGTTCCAGGCCAGCTAGGAGAGAACGTGGCAAAGAAGTCATCGATCGCGAAGGCAGCGCGCCCGGCGCGGTTCCCGGTCCAGCAGCACAACCGCTGCTCGATCTGTGGCCGCCCACGGGGCTACATGCGCCGCTTCGCGATGTGTCGCATCTGTTTCCGGGAACGTGCC
Organism: Candidatus Limnocylindria bacterium; assembly: GCA_035697465.1. GTDB lineage: Bacteria > Chloroflexota > Limnocylindria > QHBO01 > QHBO01 > DASSCW01. The sequence goes on from DASSCW010000118.1 coordinate 2,983, forward strand.
CTCGAGGGCCTGCTGCCGGGAGTCACCAAGTCGAGCTGGTAGCTCGCATATCAGCGGAAGGCGCCTCCCACGCTGAGCGTGGCGCGAACCACCGTCGAGGAGTACCGCACCGAACATGAACACCACCGATCCAATCGCCGACATGCTCACCCGGATCCGCAACGCCAGCATGGCGCGGCACCGGGAGCTGACGCTGCCCTCCTCCAGGATCAAGCGCGAGATCGCGCGGATCCTGGTCGACGAGGGCTTCGTCGAGTCGTTCACGACGCAGCAGGACGGCGTGCAGGAGACGCTCACGGTTCAGCTGAAATACGTCGAGGGCAAGACGCCCGTCGTCAGCGGCCTGAAGCGCATCAGCAAGCCCGGGCTGCGGGTCTACGCGCGCAAGACGGAGATCCCGCGCGTGCTCGGCGGCCTCGGCCTGGCCATCCTCTCCACCTCGCACGGGATCATGACCGGGTCGCAGGCCCGGAAGCTGAACCTCGGTGGCGAGGTCCTGTGCTACGTCTGGTGAGGGGGCGCTGATGTCACGCATCGGACGACTTCCCATCACGGTTCCCTCCGGCGTCGAGCTGACGCAGGAAGGGCGGCTGCTGCGTGTCAAGGGGCCCCTTGGCACGCTGGAGCGCGAGATTCATCCGGAGATGCAGATCGAGCGCGCCGACGGCGAGATCCGCGTGGTGCGGCCGACCGACGAGCCGCGCCATCGGGCGTTGCATGGCCTGACCCGGTCGCTGGTCGCCAACATGGTCACCGGCGTGACCTCGGGCTATACCAAGGCGCTCGAGATCAGCGGCGTCGGCTACCGCGCCCAGCTGCAGGGCCAGAAGCTGGTGCTCGCGCTCGGCTACTCGCACCCGATCGAGGTCGAACCTCCGTCTGGCATCGAGTTCCGCGTAGAGACGCCGACCAAGCTGGCCGTCTTCGGAGCGGACAAGGAGCTCGTCGGCCAGACGGCTGCCTACATCCGATCCCGCCGCAAGCCCGAGCCGTACAAGGGCAAGGGCATCCGCTACGCCGGAGAGCAGATCCTGCGCAAGGCCGGCAAGGCCGGTAAGGTCGGAGGCGCCTAGTAATGATCAAGAAGCAGAGCCGCGACGCGTTGCGGCGCAAGCGTCACGAGCGGATGCGCCTCCGCCTGGAGGGGACCGCCGACCGGCCGCGCCTGTCGGTGTTCCGTTCTTCGAAGTTCATCTACGCCCAGGTCATCGACGACAGCACCGGACGCACCCTGGCCGCGGCATCGAGCCGCGAGGCAGGCCTCGACGGAGCATCGGGCAAGGTGGATGCGGCGCGCACCGTCGGCCGCACCCTGGCCGAGCGCGCCAAGGCGGCCGGCGTCAAGACCGTGGTCCTCGATCGCGGCGGTTACCAGTACCACGGGCGGGTTCGCTCGCTCGCCGAGGGCGCCCGCGAGGGCGGCCTCGACCTGTAGAGCGGAGTACCGAATGGCACGAATCGATCCGACCAAGCTCAACCTCGAGGAGAAGGTCGTCCAGATCAACCGGGTGGCGAAGGTCGTCAAGGGCGGCCGCCGCTTCAGCTTCAGCGCGGTGGTGGTCGTGGGAGACCACAACGGCGTGGTGGGCGCCGGCCTGGGCAAATCCAACGAGGTTCCCGAGGCCATCCGCAAGGGCGTCGAGGACGCCAAGAAGCACCTGATCCGCGTGCCGCTGGTGGGCGCCACCATCCCGCACGAGGTGCGCCTGGACTACGGCGCCTCCCACATCATGCTGAAGCCGGCCTCGGCCGGCACCGGCGTGATCGCCGGTGGCTCGGTGCGCTCCGTGGTCGAGGCGGCCGGGATCCGCGACCTGCTGTCCAAGTCGATGGGCAG
>DASSCW010000119.1:0-3315 GCA_035697465.1 Candidatus Limnocylindria bacterium
CGATCCTGGGCGGCGAGCGGCGCGAGCTGGAGCTGGAGGCCCGGCCATCGGTCCTGATGCTGGTGGGCCTGCAGGGGTCGGGAAAGACCACCACCGCCGCGAAGCTGGCGGTCCGCCTGCGCAAGGAGGGCCGCCGCCCGCTGCTCGTGGCCGCGGACGTGTACCGGCCGGCCGCCGTCGACCAGCTGGTCCAGCTGGGCGACCAGATCGGGATCGAGGTCCACACACGCCCCACCGGGACGCCGGCTCTGGAGGTCGCCCGCTCCGGCATGGACGTCGCACGCCAGCGCGGCCTGGACCTGGTGATCATCGACACTGCCGGACGCCTGCACGTCGACGAGCTGATGATGGACGAGCTGGTGCGCATCGCCGGGGCGGTGACGCCGGCCGAGACGCTCCTCGTGGTCGACGCCATGACCGGGCCGGAGTCGGTGACCGTGGCCGAGGCCTTCCACCATCGGCTGCCAGTGACCGGCCTGGTGCTGACCAAGATGGACGGCGACGCGCGTGGCGGCGCAGCGCTCTCGATCCGCAGCATCACCGGGCTGCCGATCACCTTCATCGGCACCGGGGAGCGGACCGACGGGTTGGAGCCCTTCCATCCCGACCGCCTGGCGCAGCGCATCCTGGGGATGGGGGACATCCTCTCCCTTGTAGAGCGGGTGCAGGAGACCGTCGACCGCGATGAGGCTGAGAAGGTCGCCCAGCGGATGATGGAGTCGCGCTTCACGCTGGAGGACTTCCGCAGCCAGCTCAACCAGGTGAAGAAGATGGGACCGATCGGCCAGGTCCTGCAGCTCATCCCCGGTGCGAGCCAGATGGCCGGCGCCGCGCAGCAGGCCGTCGACGACGGCCGCCTGAAGCGCCTCGAGGCAATCATTGACTCGATGACGCCAGAGGAACGGCGACAGCCGGAGCTGATCAAGGCCAGCCGGCGGCGGAGGATCGCGCTCGGCAGCGGGACCAGCACGGCGGATGTCAACAAGCTGCTCAAGCAGTTCGCGGAGATGCAGAAGCTGGTGAAGCAGCTCGGCAGCGGCCGCCTGCCGAATATCGGCGGGCTGCGCGGCATGTTGGGGCGCTGATCGGGTGCTTCAGCGGCTGGCCATCGCGCTGACCACGCTCCTGGCGTTGGTCGGGGCGACGGTGGTCGCGGGCTACCTGTTCGTCTTCGCGGCCGGGACCGATCGAGCGGCCGCCGCCGTGCCGTCCGGCGCCACCGCCTACGCCACCGTCTACCTCCAGCCCTCGACCGGCCAGAAGATGAACCTGGCTGCCCTGCTCGGCCACGTGCCCGGCTTTGCCGATGCCGCCGGGCTCGATCAGAAGCTGCACGAGATCAGCGCACGCTTCCTCGGCCAGGCGGGGATCGACTACGAAGCGGATGTCCGTCCCTGGATCGGGGGCCAGATCTCGATCGCGGCCCAGCCAGGTCCCACGCTGGCCGACCCGTTCGGCTGGCTCGCCCTCATCAGCGTGCGAGACCATGCGCTGGCGGACGCGGCACTGGACCGGATCGCCGCTGGTCGCGGCCTGGTTGGTACCCCGGATAGCCACGAGGGCGCTGACATCATGGTCGCCGAGGGCGCGGCCTGGACGCTGCTCGACGACCTGCTGATCATCGCGCCCGATCGAGCGACCTTGACTTCGGCGCTCGATGCCGAGTTCGGACGCCGCCCATCGCTGGCCGATAACCCCTTCTTCGTGGCCGCCATGCGCCGCCTGCCGTCCGATCACCTGGCGTCCGTCTACGTCGACCTCCTCGGCCTGGCCGATGCCGCCGATGCCCGGGATCAGCTCGCCGGCTATTCGACCGTGAGCGCGGCACTCATCGCCGAGCCGGACGGCGTCCACCTCCGCGCCACGGCACCTTTCGACTCCGATGCCGCCTCCCCGGAAGCGCGCGAGGCGTTCGCGCTCGCCAATGAGCCATCCAGCCTGGCGGAGTGGATGCCAGGCGATACGCAGGCCGCCGCGGTCTTCTTCCGGCTGCGCCAGTCCGTTGAGGCGGCGGAGGCCGGACTCTCCGGCCAACCGGCCAGCGAGGACCTGATCACAGCACTCAACCAGATCCGCGCGCTGGCCGCCTTCGGGCTGGGCATCAACCTGGACGATGACCTGCTGCCACTGTTCGACGCGGAGGCGGCCGTGGCGGTGCGCGGCATCACGGAGACCACGCCGACCGGCCAGCTCCTCCTGCGGCCGTCTGACGCCGAGGGCGCGGCCGCGGCTCTCCTCCGCATGCGTGACGCCATCGCCGCCCACGGCGGCGCCGCGACAGACCGCGACGCGGAGGGGACCACGATCACCACGATCGACATCCCTGAGCTGGCGTCAGTGTCCTGGGCGCTGTCCGAGGGCGTGATCGTTGCCGGCCTCACCTTCGACGACGTGGCCGCCGCACTCGCCGCGCGAGCCGCGGGACAAACGTTGGCGGAGAGTGACCGATATCAATCGGCCTGGGACCTTGCCGGCGACCGCGGCGGCAACGAGGCGTTCGTCGATATCGGCGCGATTGCCGATGCCTCGGATGACGCGCTGGGCACGACCGGCGACGCTCGCGATATCCTGCTCTCGATCGGCGCCCTCGGGATCACCGCCCCGGCCCGCGCCAACGCGAGTGAAATTCACGTCGTGCTGACCGTGCGTTGAGGGGACGGCCGGCATAGCATCCAGACACGACCGGCTGGGATTTCCCAGCAGAGAGGAAGAAGGACCACTTGGCAGTTCGCATCCGGCTCACCCGCGTGGGGGCCACCAAACGTCCCAGCTATCGCGTGGTGGCCATCGACAGCCGTCGCCCGCGTGACGGCCGCTCGCTCGAGATCCTCGGCTTCTACGACCCGCTGACGGAGCCGGCCACCGTCAAGCTCGACGCCGAACGCCTCGACGCGTGGATCGCGAAGGGCGCACTGCCGTCGGACACGGTCGGGAAGCTGATGCGCCAGGCGGGCATGGCGTCTGCCCCTCCGGCCCCCGTGGCGACACCGGCCAAGCCCAAGGCAGAGCCGAAGACGGCACGAGCGAAGAAGGCGCCGGCGAAGGCTGCAGCGGCCGAAGCAGCGGCTGAAGCCGCACCGGCCGAGGTCGGAGCCGACGAGGTCGAACCCGCTGAGGCGACTGCCGAGGTGACGACGGACACGACCGTTGAGGCGACCGACGAGGCGCCTGCAGAGGCGGTCGAAGAGCCCGCGACCGAGACGCCTGCAGCGGGGACCGAGGAAGCCGCGACCGATGAAGCCCCGGCGGAAGCGAAGGCCGACGAGTGAAAGAGTTCCTCGAATACGTCGCCCGCTCGCTGGTCGACAAGCCGGA
>DASSCW010000120.1:0-4222 GCA_035697465.1 Candidatus Limnocylindria bacterium
GTCCACGGTGAGCAGGCCCTCGCGCGTGAGCCGGGTGACCATCTCGGACACGGTCGCCGCGCTCACGCCCAGGCGCTCCGCCAGGCGCGCGGCGATCACAGGATGCCCCTCGCCGAGCATGTAGCGGATGGTCATCAGGTAATCGGCCGCCGCGTCGGTCGGCTGCGGTCCCGGCTGCGCGCCTGCCATGCGCCGATTCTAGGCGGTTGAGCGTCCGTTCCTCGATCATCGGTCCGCGGGTCCACGAGGCCGCTGTCCCGCCGCAGTGCCGATGGGCGATGCTGCGAGCAGATCTCATCTGACAGGGTGTAACAGTGGACCGACCATCGCGTCACACGGGCATGGAGTCGACCGGGCAGTACGAGACGCCGGATGCGCCCATCCCGCTGTCCGGGCATGCGACGCATGCCGCCGGCGGTGTGACGACTGGGCTGTACGACGCTCATCAGCGTGAGCTGTTCACGTTCCTGCTCGCGTCGACACGCGATCGGGCGGTAGCGGAAGACCTCCTCCAGGAGACCTTCCTGCGGCTGGTGCACGAGGTGCAGGCCGATCGCCTGCCGCTCAACCCCAGGGCCTGGCTCTACCGGGTGGCGGCGAATCTCCTGGTGAGCCGCGCTCGGCACATCAATGCGGAAGGCCGGTGGGCGCGGCGACAGCCGCCGCCGGGCGTCGTCCAATCACTCGAGAGCTCGTTCCTCGAGCGGGAACGCCAGGAACGCCTGGTCAACGGCCTGGGCGAGCTGCAGATGCCGGCCCGCATCGGACTGGTCATGGCCGCGCATGGCTTCACCGGACCGGAGATCGCAGCCGCTCTCGAGCGCAGCGAATCGGCAACGCGGACGCTGCTGTGCCGGGCGCGACTGCGGCTGCGGGAGATCCTGGCAGAGGAAGGGGCTTCGGCATGATTGGACACGAGGAGGCCCTCCGGCTGGCCGCCAGCGCGATCGATTTCCCGCTGAGTGCCGGCGAGGCCGCGGAGCTGGCCCTTCATCGTCGGTCGTGCGGAGAATGCCGCGCCGCCGAGGATGCGCTGCGCGGAGACGCCGCAGCGCTTGGGCAGCTGCCCTTCGTGGATGCTCCGAGCTCGGTCAGGGATGCCATCGCGTGGTCAGCCTCCCAACCAGCTCGGGCCTCGGGGCGGAGCCGCACCACCCTGCTGCTGGTGGCGGCCGTGCTCGTCACGTCGGTCGGCGTCGGGACGGCACTCGGCGCCGCGCTGCTCAACCGCGATGACGAGACGACGGTGCTGCCCTCGGCATCCGCCAGCGCGGCTGCCTCCGCCACGCCGGAGCAGTCGCTGCCCCCGGTCTCCGCGCCGCCCTCCGCCTCCGCAACACCGGAGCCCTCGCCCACGCCACCCGCGCAGCTGGTCCTGAACGCGTGGGCGCGCGTGGTCGTGGACGTGGTCAACGTCCGCGAGTCTCCGTCGCTCGGCGCGCCGATCCTGGGCACGGCCGCCCGGGACGACCTCGTGTTCGTGCACGGCGATGAGCCTGTCAACCAAGACCAGTCGACCTGGCACCAGGTGACGGCCGCCCCCGACCTGGCGGGATGGATTGCCGGCAGTTCGCAGGGCGCGGAGAACCTGTCTGCCGAGGGCGTGTACGGGACACGGCTGTGGTGCGACGTGCCGTCCCGCTCAGCCTTCGTGGACACGGGAGCGCGGGATCCCGTGGTCCTGGGCTCCCTCCCGATCGATCCAGGCCGGATCGGCGCGGCGGCCCTTGGCGCCTTCGAGCTGGCGTGGGCCGGACAGTCGACCTTCTGCCTCGACCTGGTGATCGGAGACGGCCAGCTGATCTCGACCGCGGTGGACGCCCGCGTTGGCGTGTGTGGGAGGTGGGACAGCCGGCAGGAGACGCTCTGGCTCATCGCCGGCAGCGGCGACGTGCGACCCGACGGCTCCGTCGACCGTCGTCGCGCCTACATGCATCCTCCGCTGCTGGGATTCCTCCCCGCGGAATCAGGTGATGCGGTGAATCTCGAGATGCTGTGGTACATCGCCACGGGGGCGCCCGGCGATCGGATATGCGTCAGCACGGAGGTCATCGGTTCTGGCGATGCTTTCTCGGTCGAGACCCTCGGGACCGTCCAGACCTGTGACTACGTCGACAGCATCGACGCCGGCGAGGTCTGGATTGGCGGCGGTGGCTGGATGCTGCGGCGCACGCCGGGCTCGGTGATCGACCCGGCGATTGAAGTCTCTCCGACGATCCGGGTTCCGCTGCGGATCACGGCCGAAGGCGGCGTCGACGGTCCGTTCACGCTGGCCCCGGCCGATCCCTCGCTCTGTGACTGAGATCGCTACCCGGTCCGTCAGCGCCGAGCCGATGCCCCGATTCCCCCGCGGTGGAGCGGCCCTTATTCGATGCCAGGGGCTGCGTGGTAGACGAGTCCCTGCCCGGCGTTGTCGGAGAGGGTCAACGACGCGCCGTCGATGGTTGCCGAGAACCCCCCTTCGAGCACCTCGATGACGATCCGGTCCTGCGCCTGTCGCTCTGGCGGGCAATCGCCGACCGCGGCCAGGTCGACGAAGTCGATCACGTCCCCGTTGACGACGTAGCTCCCGCGGATCTCCCGGCAGCCGGTCATGCCACTGAACTTCCCGTCCGCGGTGAGCATCAGGAACGCCTCACCCTGCACCGAGCTGGCGGCCTCGCCCTGGATCAGCGACTCCAGCACCCAGGTGGTGCCCACGATCTCCTCATCAGGCACCGGCGGCAGGAGCTCGAACCGCAGGTCAACGCCCTCACCAGTGAAACGGAGCTGATCGCCGTCCCGCCCCCATCGGGTCACGGCCATCAGCGCCGCGGCATAGGCCGATTCGGTTGCCATCACGTCCGGCTCGCAGGCCATCTCGGTGCCGCCAATCTCACCGATGCGGACGGCGTTGCCACTGAAGGCGATGGTGCCACCGTACTGGTTGCAGGCCGACGTCCCGCCAACCTCGCCGCCCTGGATCGTGAGAGTGATCCGGTGATCGTCGAAGATCCGGATCTCGCCGTCCGGGCCGGTGCCAGATGCAAGCACCCAGCTGCCGGCGGCGTCCGCCGCCACCTGCGGGCCGGTCTCTGCCCCCTGCGTGACGCAGGCGGCCAGTATCGCCAGCAGCAGGATCGGTCCGATGCGCTTCACGAGCGGCCAGACGGCCACGGTCGCCAATCCGTTCCCCGCGTTGTAATCGCCTTGACGCGTCACATTGCACCACTTAACGTCTCGCCAGCCTTGACCGTGCCTAAGGTCAGGCATTCGGAGGATTGGAACCATGTCGAGGGCCCGAGCCCTGGCCCTGGCTGCCCTGATGGTGCTGGTCGTCGCGTGCGGCGGACCGGCAGCCAGCCAGAGCAGCGGCAGCGAGGCGAGCGTCGATGCCGATGGCAGTGCCGCGGCGTCGACCGGCGGTGAAGCCAGTGCGGCAGCGTCAACCGGTAGCGGTGGTGGCGACGTCGAGGAGGTGGCAGAGGCCCTGATTCCGCCGAACTCGACGGAGGTGTCGAAGACGACCGCGGACGGAGTCTCGTTCGTGATCTACGAGTCAAGCGACTCGATCGACTCGCTCCGTAGCCACTACGAGAGCGCGATCCCTGGCGCCGGCATGCAGATCATCAGCACCAGCGAGACGGGCGGCACCGTGAGCATCGTCTTCGCGGAGAGCACAGGATCGACCTTCGGCGGCGCCGTCAACATCTTCCCGTCGAGCACGGGTGGTAGCGGCAGCGGCGTCCAGGTCACGGTGGGCGACTCGAACTAAGGTCGCCCGGCGATCAGTCCTCGCCCGCCCCTGACTGATCACGGATGGTGCTGACCACATTGGCGTCCGCCAGCGTGGTCACATCACCCAGCGCTCGCTGCTCGGCGATGTCCCGGAGCAGCCGCCGCATGATCTTGCCGGAGCGTGTCTTCGGCAGGTCGGGGGTGAACATGATCTGCTTTGGCCGCGCCAGCTTGCCGATCACCTCGGAGACGTGCTCGCGCAGCTCGGTGGCCAGCTCGTCCGACGCCTCGTGCCCCGAGCGCAGGATCACGTAGCTGAAGATCGCCTGCCCGGTGATCGGGTCGGTGCGGCCGACCACGGCCGCCTCGGCCACGGCTGGGTGCGAGACGAGCGCCGACTCCACCTCGGTGGTCGAGATGCGGTGGCCCGACACGTTCATGACGTCGTCGACCCGCCCGAGCAGCCAGAAGTAGCCCTCGTCGTCCCGCTTGCAGCCGTCGCCTG